>CBFDCD010000051.1:0-10959 GCA_965603225.1 uncultured bacterium | reverse complement strand
CATAAATTTTCTGGCATCTAAAAAAGATGGGAATAATGTGATAGCTTCATTCAATTTATCAATGGCGGCATTAATCTCTCCCTTATTATAAAGATATTTCGCTAAGGATAAGTGGGTAAAACCATGAGAATTTTTATGGGCAGATTCAAATAAAAAATTCTCAATATATTTAATGTTTATAATATCTGAAAAGGCCTTTTCAAGCCTTTGATATGCAAGGAAGGTAAACTGGGGTTCAATGTCTGCTACCTTTTTCCATGCGGTTAAAGCTCTTTTATACTCTTTACGTTTAAAGTAAATGTCACCTAAATGAAGATAGGCATCAATGCATTTATTCCAAACAGAAATTGCCTTTTTAAAGGCCTTTTCAGCGCCTTCATTATCGTTGTTTTTTTCCTGAATTTTTCCAAGCTCTGTCTGGTAATGTGCCAGAACATTCTTATGCTCCCCTTTCACCAACCTTGAAATAATCTGCTTTGTCTTAAAGGCATTATCCCAATCATGGACATCTTCATAAATTCGTCCTATTTGATCAAGGGCCTCTATGTTGTTTGGGTCGTTAGTAAGAACTTCTTTAAAGGTTGATATGGCCCTTTGCAAAAAACCCCCCTTCCTGTAATCAGACCCTAAATCTAAAATCGCCCTAAGCCTTATATCTTTATCGAGATTAGGTCTTAAGATTATACCCTGTCTAATTCTTAGAGCTGTTTCAAAATCACCTTTTGACCTATAAAGATTACTTAGGGCAATATATGTCTCAACTGTATCCGAGTTAATATGAACAGACTTGGTGAACTGTTCAATAGCATGATCTGTATCATTAGAGAGCATGTATTGAATGCCCTGGAAAAAGGCCTTATCACCTATATCCAAATTTTTCCTGAATTTGTCTGCATTTTTTGATTGAAGAAACCTGTAGATGAAAAAAATTCCTACACAGGCAGCTATCAACAAAATGCCTACATTCAGACCTTGCAAATCAAAAAACCAGTATTTAATTTGCTGCCACATAAAAAATTTAACCCGGTTATTGCATTATAGTTCTTTGTAATAAACTTTTTATAAAGGTAAAAAAATCAGTATCATTAATTAGTCCTCAATCCCTCCAAACATAAGACGGGCAATCGTTAACTGAGAACCGTACACCATTTCCTTTTCCTGTTTCTAATCTACTTCTTCCGCACCTTCGTCATCTATCTTGCTCTGAACAATAGGAAGGTTTCTCAAAGAATTCAGTTCCTTATCTCTTCCCTTGTTCTCTTTTAAGAGATTTTTTATTTCCTTCTTTAATTTAAAACGTTCTACTATTCCAAAAAGGCCGGCTATAATGATTCCCAGTAAAAATACTATTATGACAACCAGATAGAAAGCCATTGGTGGCGTCTCTCTGCTCCAGAAAAGCAGGTTTATTTTTAGTGTTAGCGTTGTTGATAACTGCTCAAGGTTTTCAACAATAATTATTACTACCAGCAGCATTATTATTATACTTATAAATGCCTTTACGTGTTTCATGGAGCCCTCCTAAATTATCTATAGAAATCCTATTGTCCGTTAATTTTTTTAAAAAAAGGTAATAATTTTTGATATGTACCCTTGATATGCTCCGGAATAACCCTTACCTCTCCAAATATGCTCATATAATTTGTATCCCCTTCCCATCGAGGCACAACATGAAAATGTATATGATCTTCTACGCCTGCCCCTGCTACCTTGCCCATATTCAAACCCACATTAAACCCACCTGGATTCATAACCTTTTTTAATATATCAATGGATTTTTCCACCATTGTCATCAGGTCAAGTTTCTCCTCCGTTAACAATTCTTCGAATGTTGATACATGTTTCAACGGGGCTATAAGAAGATGCCCATTTATATACGGAAACCTGTTCATTAAAACAATACTCCATTTGTCAATAAATAAAATCAATCTTTCTTCATCTCTACTTCTATCTTCACCTGGACAAAATATGCATTCCCCTTTACTATCATCAGAGCTGACATACTCCATTCTCCAGGGTGCCCATAAAACTTTCATTATAGAACCTCAAATTGTAATTATAGTACCAGTAATGTTCCTTCCCACATCTAAGATCCCAATTGAGTGAATTCCATCAGCACAGAAACCCGTTGCAGTGCCTGGATTAAAAAAAAGTACCCCATCATGGATGTGGTTAACGGCCCTGTGAGAATGTCCGTAAACAATAACCTGAGTATCTTCAAACTCCAGTTCAACCCTCTTTTCTATTCCAATTGGAGAACCCCATCCGTGTATCAATCCAATGCGAACACCGTTGGCCTCAAATATTTTCTTTCTTGGAAGCCAGTCCTGTATTTCCTGACTATCCATATTGCCCTGGACGGCGTGGAGATGCTTTTGTCCCAAAAAATCTATTATTTCCGCGGAAACTGCATCTCCGGCATGTATAATCATATCCACATTGGTGAAATAATTATTGTATATTTCTATTAGCCGAGAATTTACACAACTTAAGTGGGTATCTGAGATTACGCCTATCTTCATTTTATTATGAATATAAATTTTGATTGTTTAGAAAAAAGTAAGATATTAAAAGCGAAAAGGGTATATACTGTACAAGCACATGATTTTATATACAAAATAGGAACATTTCACGTTTCAGTTTTCACTTTTTACTATTTTTTCAATTTTAGATTATTTGTTGCAGTTCACCGGGACAGTATCATTTCATGCATCATTAATT
The DNA here is from genome assembly GCA_965603225.1 of uncultured bacterium. GTDB lineage: Bacteria > Desulfobacterota > DSM-4660 > Desulfatiglandales > B25-G16 > M55B121. The sequence continues at coordinate 8,238 of CBFDCD010000051.1, read as the reverse complement.
AAAAAATCAGCCTTTTCCCTATCCCTGATATCTGAACCTTTATAATTGTAAGGATATTTTCCTTTTTTTGTAGAAAGAAGTATAATAAAATATAAAAAAAGGCAAGTTTAAATAAACTCTGCCTCCACCCGCTTAAAGACAGCAATTTAGGTAAACCATAGTGTGATGTATACTTTTACTAAATTAGAGATTTTATCATAGAACCCTTCAATACGGCAAATTTTAGTTATTCTCTATGAAATTCCAGTTTCTTATTGAATTTTAGTTAAACTATGATATTAGTGATGGTATAAAATAATTTTAATAACTTTTAAAAGGGAGGGTAAAGATGAAAAAATTAGGCGTATCAATTATCTGCGTTTTAATCTCAATGTTTTTTATTATGGAAACGGCAGTAGCAAAGCCCAAAGTCGTCGTCTATACCTCATTAGAGAATGAAGAGGTAGTTGAGTATCTTAAACTTGCCAAAAAAGACTTACCTGACATTGATATCCAGGCCATTCGACTCTCAACAGGGGAGTTAGGCGCACGGATGCTGGCGGAAAAGGATAATCCCCAGGCAGATTGCATTTGGGGATGGGCAGTAACAAACACGTCAGAATTTGTTCCTAAGGGTATGCTCCTCCCATACAAGCCTAAGGGATGGGAAAAAATCCCTAATAATTTTAAGGATCCAAACGGCCACTGGACCGCAATAGATTTATACGCAGCTGCTTTCGTAGCCAATACAAAGGTTATGGAAAAAGACAATCTCCCAATGCCAAAAGGCTGGTCTGATCTTCTTAACCCAGCGTATAAGGGTAAACTTATAATGCCAAACCCTGCAAGTTCCGGAACAGGCTTTTTGCAGGTTGCAAGTCTCCTTGTAATGCTCGATCCGGATTACAAAAACAAACCTGTAGAAAAAAACAAGGCATGGGATTTCCTAAAAAAACTGGATACAAACATGGGACAGTACATTAAAAGCGGCTCAAAACCGGCAAAACTGACCGCTGCCGGTGAATATGCAATAGGCTGTTCATTCGCCTTTGTTTACTCTTCTTTAAAAAAGAAGGGTTTTCCAGTTGTTATGGTTCTCCCTGAGGAAGGCGCAGGATTTGAGCTGGAAGTGAATTCCCTGCTGAAGGGCGCAAAGCATGAAAAGACCGCAAAAAAATTCTTAGACTGGGCAATATCAAAAAATGCAATGACAGACTATGCAAAATTTAAATTAGGGGTGGCATACCCAGGAATTCCTGGACCAAAATCCCTGCCCTCCTTGGATACAATTAAATTAGCTCCCATGGATTTCCCCTGGCAGTCAAAAAATCGCGCGAAAATACTTGATGTGTGGTCAGAGCTTTTTCTTCATTAAATAAAAATAGTTAACTTATCTTAGCATGACATCATTTACCCCACGAAGGATGAATGATGTCGTGCCCTTGTGCATTTTTTAGATAAGGTCTTAGAACCCTCATTATTGAGCATTTCAGTATGAAAGTTTGGCCTCCAGCCCCGCTTCTCTCCCCTCCCGTGCGTAGTTCCCTGCGGGAAGGAGCCGAGGCATAGACTCGTCTCTACGAGCCTGAGGCCATCCCGCAGGACTCCAGGTCTGAGGGTAGGTTCTAAAAAGACCCGAGGGAAACAAAAAAACACTACTGCCCTTGCACCTGTTATTAAGGCACAATATGGTTGCCATTGTTTATTGAGCTACATAATAAAACAATTCAATGTAATTTAAAACACAGAAGCCCGTGCAAACCTTAAAGGAGCATTTACTGCTATGTCAAAAAAGCTTGTTTTAGAAAAAGTGAGAAAGACCTTTGGTCCTTTAATAGCGGTTGATGATGTAAGCTTGGATATAATACCTGGTGAATTCATTTGCTTTTTAGGGCCAAGCGGATGCGGAAAAACGACAATTCTCAGGATGATAACCGGGTTTGAGCAGCCTACATCAGGAAATATTATTTATGATGGAAATATTATCAATGACATTATTCCGCAAAAAAGAGATTTTGGAATCGTCTTTCAATCCTATGCCCTTTTTCCAAATATGACTGTAGAGAAAAACATAGCATTCGGTTTAAATATGAGGAAGGTTCCACAGGAACTCATAAATGAGAGGGTAAAAGAAATAATAAAACTCTTAGACCTGAATGGGTGGGAGACACATTATCCTTCACAACTAAGCGGTGGTCAACAGCAAAGGGTAGCCCTTGGAAGGGCTCTTGCCATAAAGCCCAAAGTGCTTCTTTTAGATGAACCCTTAAGCGCCCTTGATGCAAAAATACGTGTACGCCTAAGGGTAGTTATCAAAAAACTGCAACAAGACCTTGGTATTACCCTTATTTATGTCACCCATGATCAGGAAGAGGCCCTTTCTCTTGCCGATAGAATCGTAATCATGAGAAATGGTAAATTTCAACAAATAGATTCACCCTTTGATATATACAAAAAACCAAAGACAAGTTTTGTTGCTGAGTTCGTAGGGACATCCAACTTTATTGCAGGCACAAAAAATAACGGGGCTGTAAAATTTGGCAACCTGCAATTTATGTCTTCAAATCTCGATGAAGTAGAAAATGAAAAAGTATATCTTGCTATTCGACCTGAAAATATTGAACTAGTAGGGATTACAATTTCTCATGAAGACTGTGTCAAATCTAATGTTGTTGAATCTATTGTAGAAGTTGTCAATTTTATTGGTGCTGTTGTAAGAATTACATTTATGCTCCAGGGAGAGGAAATGGTCTTTGATCTTCCGGAGAAAGAGTTTGAAAAATCAGGTCTGAGGAGAGGAGAAAAAATCAGGCTTTATTTCCCGCCTGACTCATTCCATGTCTATTCCGAGTTTTTTGATAAAATGATATAATTCTTTTAAGTTTAAAATACGACAAAACTGCATAAAACTTTAATAATGCCGCAAGGGGCGACCCATTAAAAACGAAATCAATCTAATGTCGTGTCAATTAAGAAATGTAAGATTTCTCAGTCGTGAATACTCCTTCGAAATGACAGAGTATCGTTGACATCACACTAATACAAAACCATCAAATAAAAAAAGCTAAAAATGAATACAAACCAGAAAGAAGCTGACATAATCAATAAATATGTTATCTCGCCTGTACGAATGGAATTTGATAAATTCATCATACCAACTGTTACAATTTTTATAGGATTGCTGCTTAGTTTTTTCATGCTTTTCCCATTGTGGAAAATCCTTACTATGAGTTTTTTTAAGGGCGGTGAAGTTAGCCTTTTGAATTTCACCCTGGAAAACTTTCATAAATATTTTACCACTTCATATACATTAAATGCCCTGTGGCATAGTCTTTATGTATCATTTGTCACCACCATTATAGTAACCATTGTAATCTTCTTTTTTGCCTATGCCATGACAAGAACGACTATTTCCGGGAAACCCTTTTTCAGAAATATTATTATGATGCCCCTTATAGCCCCCTCCATCGTGCAGGCCCTGGCATTGATTTATCTCTTCGGCAGAAACGGCCTGATTACAGCCCATCTCCTGCACATAGACTGGAATATATACGGTTCAACAGGGATTATTGTGTCAGAAGTCCTTTATTGTCTCCCTCATGCATTTGTTATTTTATACACAACCCTTTCAGCCGTCGATATCAGGCTGGATGAGGCGGCAGAAAGTTTAGGGGCAACCCCGTTCAAGGTGTTTACACGCATAACACTTCCGTCTGCAAAATATGGTATATTTAGCGCTGCTGCCCTTACATTCAATTTGACAATAACAGATTTTGGAAATCCTGTAGTCATAGGAGCAGACTACCATGTCTTGGCCACTGAAATTTATGCGCAGGTTACTAACCTCTATCGCTTTGATCTGGGTGCAACTATAAGCATTATCCTGCTTGTTCCTTCCCTTATGGCATTTATGTTTAATTACTATATTTCCCGTAAAACATTCTCCATGATAAGCGGCGCTGCAAAACCTGTAATTCCACCTTCAAGACCATTAAAAAAAATATTATATAAAACCTATTGCAGCCTCGTATCCTTTTCTATAATTCTGGTATTCGCAACAGTGGTTATAGGATCTTTTGTTAAAATATGGCCTTACGACTGGTCTCTCACACTGGAGCATTATCGCTTCCCATCGATAGGTGGATATTCTGCTATATGGACCAGCCTGTGGGTTTCTCTCATTGTTGGCATTGTAGGGGCCTTTTTAACCCTCGTTGCAGGGTATGTTATGGAGACACGAAAACCATACTTCAAACAGCTGATATACCTCCTGTCTGTTATGCCCGCTGCCATTCCAGGCCTGGTAATGGGGCTGGGCTATATTCTTGCATTTAATAAACCATACTACATCTTCTATGGTACACCGTGGATAATTGTTATAAATGTCGTAATATGTAATTTCACCCTTGGTATATTATCCAGCATATCAAATCTAAGGAATATCGACCCATCTATCGAAGAAGCATCGATAAGTCTCGGCGGAGATGCAATGAGGACATTTTTTAAGATAATCTTTCCCCTTTCAAAGGTTGCATTTTTTCAAAATTTTACCTATTTTTTTATGAGGTCTATGACCACAATAAGCGCTGTTATTTTTCTTGTTTCCGCCACTGTTCACCTCGCGGCTATAGAGATCATTATGCTTGATAATGATGGGTGGACCGCAAGCGCAAATGCAATGTGTACGGTTATCATAGTTATTGTTATGGCAATGCTTGGTATCCTACAGTTAGTGCAAAAAAAGACAGGTAAACGTCTTTCAGTGTTGCAATAAGGGTTATTAAAGATTATATGCTAAAATGTAAGGTTGATTGTAAGTCTTCGCCTTTATATAACTGTTAAAAATTTTACAAATCAATAAGGAGAAAAAAATGAAGGAATTAAAAGAATGGTATGTTCCCTGGCTGCTGACCGCGAGAGAATACAATACAAGTATTTTAGATAAGGCATGGGCTAATCCTGAAATAGGCAGACTCATGCTTAATGAAAACCCTATCCCCCCATCAGACAAGGTTGTAAATGCAGTGGCCGAGGCAGTAAAAAACGGTAACCGCTATCCTGATAGCATGCTAAGTTTAAGAACTAAAATTGCTAAAGGATATGATCTTGGCCCTGATAATATTGCCCTTTGCAATGGATCGTCAGAGATTATAGACAGCATGATGCGTATTTTTTTGCAACCTGGTGATGAAATAATAATGTCAAACCCAACCTTTGGCTTATTTCCACCGAGGGCGGAATTATGCGGGGGAAAGGTAATCTCCATCCCTGTAAGGGAAGGAGACCTGCAGTATGATGTAGACGCAATGTTAAATGCAATAACCGAGAAGACAAAATTAATACTTATAATTAATCCAAACAATCCAACAGGGGTTTTCATCGACGACGCCGACCTCGAGCGTTTTTGTGAAACAGGTATACCCCTGTGCATTGATGAGGCCTACCTTGATTATCATCCGGAAATCCCATCAAAGTCACCTTTAATAAAAAAATATCCTCATGTCTTTTTATCTGTTACCCTATCAAAGGCACATGGATTTGCAGGAGTAAGGTTTGGGTATGTGTTGGGCTCTAAAGAGATGGTTGACGCTATTAAGAGAATGTTTTTGCCGTGGAATGTAAGCCTGATGTCAATGGCAGCGGCAGAGGCAATCCTTGATAACCCAGAGGAGATAGAAAAGAAGGTAAAACATAATAATCGATGGATGGATATATTTTTCGAAGAGGCAAAAAAGGCAGGACTTAACCCTTACCGTGCCCATGGAAATTATATGCTCATAGATGCAACCATGACAGGCAAGACCACCGACGAAATCCTCCAGGCAGCAATAGATATGGAAAAAATATTCCTTAAAAAAATTGCCCCTATACGTGGTAAAGATGGTTACTTCAGAGTAACGCCTGGTCTAAATGAGGAAAATGAGAGGTTTATAAGTTTTCTTAAAAACTATTTTGCTTAAAAGGAGAGGAAAAAATGTCAATAGTAAGCGCAACAAATATTCTTTTAAAGGCCACAGAGGGAAAATATGCTGTTGGCGCATTTAATATCACCAATTTAATTCAAATGGAGGCGGTAGTAGAGGCTGCTGAAAAAAATACGGCGCCTCTTATAATCCAGACATCGGTTGCACCATCAAAATTTTTAGACCCAAAGGTGCTGGCCACTGTCTATAGAACCATTGCAGAATCGGCCACCATACCTATTTGCCTCCACCTGGACCATTGCAATTCCGTTGAATATTGCAAGGAGTGCGCAGATGCAGGCTATACGAACATCATGATAGACGCATCAAAAGAAAACTTTCAGGAAAATATAAGGCAAACCAAGGAGATCTGTGATTATTGTCATGCTATTGGTGATATTTCAGTGGAAGGGGAGCTTGGAACAGTGTCCGGCATTGAGGATCAGGTAAAAGTGGCTGAGGATGAGGCCGCCCTTTGTAATCCTGAAAGCGCCTTAGAGTTTGTTAATGAGACAGGTGTGGATATTTTTGCACCGGCAATTGGTACAGCCCATGGAGTTTATAAAACGAAAAACCCTAAGTTAGATTTTGAAAGGCTAAAGAAAATATCTGAATTAATCAATGGTGATGAACTGAAAATCCCACTTGTCATTCACGGTGGGACAGGCCTGCAACCGGATGTAGTAAAAAAACTGGTGTCTCTTGGAGGCTCTAAGTTTAACGTGTCAACGGATTTAAAGCACACACTCATTGATGCCTCTTACGAATATATGTCATCTCACAGGGATGAATATAATCCAGGTAAAATTGATTTAGCCGTTAAGTCCGCTATCATTGAAAAAATAAACTACTGGATTGATCTTCTTGGTTGCGCAGGCAAGGCATAATATAGACAGATCTATCGTAATGGTTTAAAGTTCAGGGTTTCCCGATGGAATCCGGATTCAAGTTTCGGATTCCCTGTATAACTATTTAAACAAATAATACTGAGGAGGCATGATTATGTCAAAGATAAAGGCGATCTTTTTTGATCAGGATGGTGTTGTAATTGACACAGAAAAGGATGGTCATAGAGTGGCCTTTAATGAAACATTTAAAGAGTTTGGCTATGAGTTTCAGTGGAATGTAGAAAAATATCATGAGCTTCTTCAGATTTCCGGAGGAAAGGAAAGGATGAGACACTACTTTCAAACAGAGGGTGTTTTCTCCGATTTAAACAAAAATGAAGAAGACGAACTGATAAAAAAGCTTCATAAGACAAAAACAGAAATATTCATCAAACTCATTGAAAGCGGCAAACTTCCCTTAAGGCCTGGCATCAAAAGGCTTATGAAGGAGGCAATGGGCAGTGGAATTATAGTAGGAATTTGCACAACAGCCAATGAACGGGCAGCCAATGCAATAGCGAAGGGAATGCTAAAAGAGATAAACTTTTCGTTTGTTCTTGCCGGCGATGTGGTGAGCAAGAAAAAACCGGACCCGGAAATCTACCTCCTTGCCCTTGAGAAAACAGGCCTTAAACCGGAAGAATGCATTGTTGTTGAAGACTCAAGAAACGGTGTTTTAGCGGCAAAAGAGGCAGGCATGCATATTATTGCCACTACAAATATCTATACGGAAAGAGAAGACTTACGTGAAGCAGACATCATAGTTACTTGTTTAGGTGACCCTGACGGGGAAAAGGCTTTACTGAAGAAGGGATTGGAAAACCAGGAATTTGACGGCACCATTCATGCCGATCAATTAGTGCACTATTTTTCAAGTTAGAAGACAGGGTCACAGGGGAAGACCCTGTGACCCTGTCTTTCATTTAAACGTCAATTCAAGTTGATCTGCCGCAGATTTCAACCTCTTGTCCGCTGTCCACAGTAGCACTCCGGTCAACTGCGCATACGCTAATAAGTGGGTATCGAAGAAACCAACACCTTCCCCGTTAGGTTATTTCGATCAATAAAAAACAGGAACTCGTCAAATTCAATCGTCGGAATCATTGGAAGGGCATTAAGCAAACCGAGGATTTCGTTGCGATTCTTCAGATTACCACAAGCAAGTTCGCCAATGATAAACGGATGGCACATAACATCAGCATCCATTAACAGCTTTTCAAGCTGTCCACTTCCTTGGCGCAGGTGGGCAACCCACATTGAAGTGTCAACAAGGACCATAATTATTCGTAACCGTTCACAGTTTCAGGCTTGCCCGCCTTTCGTCTGGCGTGCTTTCGCGGTAAAATCGGGATTTAGGGTTAAGAACAAAGGAGGCATTGAAGACCTGAAGTCTCGATAAAAATGCTCAT
>CBFDCD010000050.1:0-11108 GCA_965603225.1 uncultured bacterium | reverse complement strand
CCTGTGAAGAGAAGTGTAGGGGAAAACATTGCTATGTGTCAAGGTTAAATCGGATTAATGATATTGCAGTTAGAGAGGGAAGGATTTGATTAATAATTATTTCAGGAGCATCAACATTTAATGCGCTCGTAAAAAGTCGTCACTCCGATGAAAACCGGAGTCCAGATGGTCTGCAACCGCTTGAAAAGACTGGATTCCTCCCGGACCCCGTATCCGGTACGGGGCAGGCCCGATCCGGGATCAGCCGTAATACCGATTTCGAGACTTTTACGAGTATATCAAGTATTAACCAATACGCAGGGTACCTGCCTGTGCGTTGCACGCAGACAGGGAGGCGGTACGGATAAACTGTTTATTACACCCTCCCCTTAATCCCCTCCCATCAAGGGAGGGGAAAGAAAGAGAGAAGCTTCCATCAAGGGAGGGAAATTTACCCACTTAAAATGGGAAAGAACCAATCGGATTAGTTATATTGCAGTTATATAGGTGAGGGTTTGACCAATAATTATTTCGGGACATTTAATCTTTTGACATTTTTGTTTCATTATATTAATTTTTCCTCACATTCTATGAAGAAAGGTTTCTCAATGGATTTTGCAATTGTTATTATATATTTTTTGATTCTTATTTTTATAGGAAGCAGGTCATTTAAGGTAGTGAAAAATGTGAACAGCTTCTTTGTCGCTGACAGGGGAGGTAACCTGTTTCTTATAGCAGGGTCCCTTTTTGCAACGATTATTGGGGGATCTTCCACTGTTGGGATGGCCGGGCTTGGCTATAAAAACGGTTTAGTTGGAGCATGGTGGCTTCTTGTTGGAGCCATAGGGCTTTTTGCGTTAGGCATCTTTTTAGCGGAAAGGGTCAGGGGGTATTCTCTTTATACATTGCCGGAAATACTTGAGAAGCATTATGGGCGTGAGGCAAAATTCATTGCCTCAGGTCTGATAGTTATCGCATGGATGGGAATTATCGCCGGCCAAATAGTGGCATCAGGAAAAATATTAGGGATAATCCTAAATATTTCCCCTTCTCTTTTAATGACAATAATTGCGTTCGTTTTTACCGCATACACATTGCTTGGAGGGCAACATTCAGTTGTACGGACAGATACAATACAGGGACTTATCATTATCACCGCAATTCTCGTATCTGTTCCCCTATGCTTAGACAAGGCAGGAGGGCTATCCTTTATGCAAGAAGTCCTCGGCACAGACTATTTTTCATTTCCTGTTAACGAACATTTTACATGGAAGGTACTAATTACTTACCTATTTTTAGTCGGTTCAACCTCTGTGGTTGGACCGGATATCTACTCAAGGTTATTTTGCGCCCAAAACGAAAAGACGGCTAAAAGGGCTGCTATTATTACTTCCCTGACATTAGTTCCATTTTCATTCATTATAGTTATTATTGGGATGTCGGCACGGGTATTATTTCCCCAGATCAACCCTGAGACCGCCTTTCCAACAATGATAAATCACATTTTTCCTACAGGTGTAAATGGTATTGTTATTGCTGCACTTCTTTCCGCCATGATGTCCTCTGCGGATACGTGCCTTTTGACTACCAGCACTATTATTTCAGTAGACATAATAAAGCCCATTTTCAAACCAGATATCACGGAAAAAAAATTGCTCTTGCTCTCCAGATTTTTTATCGCCCTTATTGGTCTTATTTCACTAATCCTTGCACTTAAGGTAAAAGGAATTATATCATCCCTTCTTCTTGGCTACACGGTTTATACATCAGGACTTGTCTTCCCGGTCCTCCTCGGTTTTTACAAAGACAAATTAAGGCTCAATAAAGAAGGGGCAATATTGGCCATGGTGGCTGGAGGCGGGTTAGCGCTGTCTGGAAAGCTGATGGGTCTGAGTGACTTTGGGCTCTATGGATTTTTTCTGTCAGGATTCCTCCTGATTGTTGGAAGTAGATTAATGGCAGTTGTAAGAAAATAAAAAGGGGGCATGCTATGCCTTAGGATGAATCCAAAGGAAATAGATTTCCCTGCATTGGCTGTTTGTCGTTTTCTTGGCTGTCATTAATTTTTATCTCAGGGCTTACATCTCCCTTAAAAAAATATCTTTGAAATAAATTATTAAAAGATGTCCATGACCCGTCCTGACGGTCGTCCTTCATGATTCTGCCAAGCCCGTCAATCTTTGCGTCCATATCATCTATGAGGTGAAGGGCAAAGGCCTCTAAAAATTTTGGTCGTTTAGGAGATCCAAAGTCAAATTCACCGTGATGGCTCAATATAAGGTGTTTGAGACGAACAGATAGTTCATCAGGAAACTCTTTAAGGGAGTTTAATTTTTCCTCCACCATTATGGTGCCTAAAACAATATGCCCTAAAAGCCTTCCTTTATCTGTATACTCTATGTTCAAATCAAAAGAGAGTTCCTTTGTTTTCCCTATATCATGAAGTATAGCCCCGGATAACAAAAGATCACCATCTAATTCGGGATAGTGCTCGGCTATTGATACAGCTAATTTGGATACGGACAATGTATGTTCAAGCAGCCCCCCAAGGTAACTGTGATGAAGGTATTTGGCTGCCGGGGCCTTTTTGAATTGTGTTAAAAAATGATGGTCCGTCAAAAAAGATTCAACGAGCGCCTTGAGATGTCTGTTTATTATTCGTCTGGATAGCTTTTTCAGTTCAGAGAACATCTGTCCTATGTCTTTTGCTGTAGATTCCTGGAAAATGCTGGGATCAAAGGGTCCTTTGTCTTTTTTTAAGCCGTATATTTTTATTTGAATCTTATTTTTATAACTGTTTGCCAGCCCAGCTATATTAACTATATCTCCTTCTTTAAAATGAGAGGAAATCTCATCTGCATTATCCCAGACCTTGCCATCAATGGATCCTGTTCTATCGCTTAGGGTAAGCGTAAGAAATGATTTGCCCTGTCTTGTTTTAGAAATCGTCTTATCTTTAACTAAGTAATTCCCTTTAACATCTTCATTTTCCTGGATTTCCTTAATCCATAAATGCTGGTTTTTGTTGTTTGTTTCACTTGTATTCATATATGATCAATGACCTCTTTTTAATGAGGTGTTATTACACAGAGTCTACCAATACTTTAACGTTTTGATACAAACCTAATGGGTATAAGATAACACTACCGTTCAATTTTTGGATTCAATTCCTCTCTCAGCCAGTCTGCAAATAGATTTATTCCTATCACCAATAGAAAAAGGCCGGCCGCTGGAAACAGGACAAGCCACCACATACCGGCATACATATAGTTTTTCCCGATGGCTATCATCATTCCTAAGGATGGCTCTGTTAGGGGAACACCTACGCCAAGAAAGCTCAGGGTTGCCTCAAGCATAATGGCCACTGCTAAATCCACGGCAAGAATTACAAAAATAGGAGGAATTGCATTAGGGAAAAGATGTTTTAAAATAATTCTTAAATCACTTGCCCCTGTAGCCTTTGCCGCTGTTATATAGGCCTCTTCTTTTACCTCAAGCACACTCCCACGCATGGTTCGTGCATATTTAACCCAGTCTGCAATACAAATTGCGATAATAACGATTAAAACACCCCTCTGCTTAAAAAGCCCTAACATGAGGATTGCAATCAGTGTGGTTGAGAAGGAGAAGAATATATCGGCTAACCGCATTGATACTGAGTCAAGGATTCCCCCATAGTAACCGGCAAACAATCCCATAAATACGCCAAAAATTCCGGCAAGTGTCACTACTCCAAAGCCTACGATCAGTGAGGTTCTGAATCCGTAGAGTATAGTGCTGAGGACGCACCTGCCCTGGTCATCTGTCCCGAGGGGAAACTGGGCTGACCCACCTTCCATCCACACAGGGGGCGTCAGAAAATGCTCAAGGCTTAACTTTTCAAGGTCATAGGGGTTCTGAGGCGCAATCATAGGTGCGAAGACGGCAGATAAGACAGATACCACTATCAATAAACTGCCAATAATGGCAGATAGATCGTGGGAATAGTCATGGATGATTTTGGACTTGAAGAATCTCTCAGTCATATCGAATTTTCGGGTTTAAGATTGCATATAGAATATCTACAAGTATGTTAATACTTAGAATTACAAGAGCTGCCAGCATAATGTATGTGACTATAACAGGCTGGTCCTGTTCATAGATAGATGTAAGTAAAAGATTTCCCGAGCCTGGCCACTGGAAGATAAGTTCCGTCACAAAAGAAAAGGCGATAAGCTCCCCAAACTGTAGTCCTGTCATGGTCACTACAGGTATAAGGACATTTCTAAGGGCATGTTTGAATATAACCGTCAAGGGAGACAGTCCCTTTGACCATGCAGTCTTTATATAGTCTTCAGTTAAAACTTCCCGCATGCCTGCCCTGGTCAATCTCAAAAGCACAGCGAGCTGATACATTCCCAGGGTAAAGGCAGGCAAAATTAAATGGGTTACCCCACTTAATGTCAAAAAACCGGTGCGCCAAAAACCTATAGTCACGGTTTCTCCTCTGCCAAAGGGGGGAAGAATCTCGAGGTACACCCCAAACACCATGATAAGTAAAATTCCCGTGAGAAAAGTAGGCATAGATATATTAACAAGGGAGCCTGCCATGATAAATCTATTTCTCAGCGCATAGGGTTTTAAAGAAACTAATACACCAAGTCCTACACCTAAAACAAATGCAATAACTATTGCAGACATTGCAAGTTCTACAGTGGCAGGAAGCCGCTCCAGGATAAGGGGTAAAGCCGGAACCTTATTGACAAATGAATTTCCAAAGTTACCTTTAAGGGCATTAGTGATAAAACGAACGTACTGAATATAAAACGGTTTATCCAGGCCAAAGACCCTTCGCACCTCCTCTATCTCCTGGAAGGTGGCGAATTGCCCTGCCATTGATATTGCAGGATCTCCGGAAGAGCGGAATATTATGTAGCAGATAAGGGATACTGCCAATAAAACAATCACGCCCTGAATGAGCCTTTTTATGATGTATGTGGTCATAGGTTATGAAAGGTGGGGTCAGGTTTAAACCTCACCCCACCCAAGTCTTTCAATAATTTCTATTTGGATATTTCCTTAAAAACTACCCATCGGTCAGGTCTTGGCTGAAATTTGATTCCTTTACCCTTTTGAATAGCATATATATCCTGCTGGTAATGCAGCGGTATGCATGCAATGTTTTCTGCTGTTGCAAGCTTATTTATATACTGAAGAACCTTTTTTCGAGCCTCTTGATCTACCATACTGGCAGTTGCCTCTAAAACTATATCTAAATCAGGGTTTGAAAAATGAGCGCCATTTAATGACCCAAACCCTTTTTCCTTATCTCTGGTATGGATAAGTTTGAAATAGGTGCGTCCCATATCAAAGGTGCCGTCGAACCACCCTATAAGGTAAAAATCCAGTTTTCCTTCAAAAACCTCCGGAAAAAAGATTGACTTTGGTTTTACATCCAGCTTTGCCTTAATGCCCACCTTGGCCAGGTATTTAACAACAGCCTCGGCGATTTTTTCATCCTGTACGTATCTGTCATTAGGCCCTGTAAGGGTAATCTCAAAACCGTTCTCGCAGCCGGCCTCCTTTAAAAGTTTTTTTGACATTTCAGGATTGTATGGAAGGCGCTTTATCCCTTCATTGTAACCAATAGTCGGAGGGTCTGGAATCTGGGCAGCCGGGGAGGCATGACCTCTCATGATTTTTTCTATAATCTCATCCTCATTGATTGCCATATACATGGCCTTTCTAACACGAATATCATTCCAGGGGCTTTCCGGTTTATTGCCGAGCGCGAGAAAAATAGACCTTCTTGCAGGTTTATTTATTACCTTGAGCTTTGGGTTTTTGACAAGTTTGTCATATAATTCAACAGGAACTCCGGAGACCAGCTCAGCCTGACCTGAAACAAGGGCGGCATACCTTGTAGATGCCTCTTTGATAGGTTTCAGCTCTACGTTTTTAATAGGCGGGGCTCCTTCCCAATACTCCTCATTGGCAACCATTTTTACATACGAGCCCTTTACCCATTCTACAAACTTATATGCTCCAGTACCAATAGGCACTTGTTGCACCTCTCCAACGGTCCTTGACTCGGTAGATTCCTTATCCATCATATAGACCTGGTGCATATTGTTTGCGAACCATGGAATAGGGTTCTTAGTCTTTATTGACACAGTATAGTCGTCGATTATCTCAATAGAGGCAATGGTTTTGCCTGTATTGATGAATTCCGACACCTTGGGGTCTGACAGTCTCTCAAAGGAAAACTTCACGTCTTCAGCGTTAAAGGGATTTCCGTTGTGAAATTTAACACCCTTTCTAAGATAGAATATCCAGGTCAAGAGATCGGGATGCTCATATCTCAGGGCCAGGGCCGGTGCAAGGGTTCCATCAGAGCCCTTTCTCTGCATGAGACCATCAAAAAAATTTGCCATTACCGAAAGATTTGAATCTGCATCAGAACCATGGGGATTCATCATTCTTGGCGGAGAGTCTACAGCCACTACTATAGATGATGCTGCCATTACCTGTCCTGTTAAGGCCGGAACAGATCCTAAAAACATAATTGTTAAAAGTAAAAATAATACCTTTTTCATCTTTCCCTCCTTGTTTAAGGTTAATATATATTTTGATTTAAACGATTATACCCTTTTTTGGCCTAACATAAAAACAATTCCTAACGAGTAGTTTGCAGAATAAGAAAAATAACAGATTCTAAAAAACAAACTATAATAATTCAAGTAAATCAGTATAAAAAACATGCTACATAATGATCTCCTCCAATATCCTTTAAGGCTGGTTTTTCTTTATCGCATATTTCCAATTTATAGGCACACCTTGGGTGAAAAGGGCAGCCGTTAGGAGGATCAATAGGGCTTGGCACATCACCCTTCAGAATGACCCTGTTCTTTTTTACATTTGGATCAGGGACTGGAACGGCAGAGAGTAGTGCCTTGGTATAAGGGTGCTTTGGATTTAAATAAATATTTTTATAAGAGGCCATCTCCATTACATTGCCAAGATACATAACTGCAATCCTGTCACATATATGTTCCACCACTGCAAGGTCGTGAGCTATAATCATATAAGAGAGGTCAAACTCATTCTGCAGGTCTATAAGCAAATTAATTATCTGTGCTTGAATAGAGACATCGAGGGCCGATACAGGCTCGTCCGCAATAATAAATTGAGGGTTTAATGCAAGCGCCCTGGCAATCCCTATTCTTTGCCGCTGCCCGCCGCTAAACTCATGAGGATATCTCCTTCCCTGTTCAGGAGTAAGACCAACCTTATCCAACAGATAGGATATCCTTTCGTTCTTTTCACTGCCCTGATACATTTTATGTATGTCCATTGGATCACCAATGATCTGATTCACCGTCATCCTTGGATTAAGCGACGAGTAAGGGTCTTGAAAAATAATCTGCATCTCCTTTTTTAACGATCTGAGCTCCTTTTTACCCATTCGAGATATATTTTCCCCCTTAAATACGACGTTTCCTCCTGACGGCTCCACAAGCCTCAGCACAGCAAGGCCTGTTGTTGTTTTCCCGCATCCGCTTTCACCTACCAGGCCAATGGTCTCTCCTTTTTCAAGGGTAAGTGACACTCCATCTACTGCGTAAACATAGCCAATTGTACGGGATAAAAGCCCTTTCTTGATAGGGAAATGAACCTTTAAATTTTCAACTTTAAGAAGGGTTTCCAACCTAAAACTCCTTTAAAAGTCTGAGTAAAGCCAGCAACTTACCTTATGTGATTGGTCTGTATTAATCAGCTTTGGTGAATGTTCCCTGCATACAGCCAAGGCCTCTGGGCAACGAGGGCAAAAACTACATCCAGGCGTTAATTCATAAAGACTTGGAACAATTCCTTTTATCTCCTCAAGTTTATTACGTCCTTTTATAGACCTCTCCCCCAATTTAGGTATAGAGTTAAGAAGTCCCTTAGTGTATGGATGTTTAGGATCTTCAAAAATATCTTTTGTTGTGCCCTCTTCTACAACTTTGCCTGCATACATGACTACAATTCTTTGTGCTATTTCAGCTATCACCCCAAGGTCATGGGTTATCAGCATAATGGCCGCATTAAAACTCTCCTTTAGCTGCATCATTAAATCAAGTATCTGTGCCTGTATAGTAACATCAAGGGCTGTTGTGGGTTCGTCGGCGATTAGAATTTCCGGATCACAGGAAAGGGCCATGGCTATCATTGCCCTTTGTCTCATTCCTCCTGAGAGTTGGTGGGGATATTCATGAACTCTTTTCTCTGGGGCTGGAATCTGAACCGCTTTTAGCGCCTCTATAGCCCTTTCCCAGCTCTCCTTTTTGCCGAGCTTCTTGTGAAGGATAAACATTTCTGAGATTTGATTTCCTATAGTAAACACAGGATTAAGAGATGTCATAGGCTCTTGAAAGATCATGGAAATCCTGTTTCCCCTAATCTCTCTCATTTGCTTCATGGTAAGATTGAGCAGATTGGTATTATCAAAATTAATAGTCCCGTGAAAAATTTTTCCTGGTGGTTCAGGTATAAGCCGCATCACGGATTGGGCGGTAACACTTTTGCCACACCCTGATTCCCCAACCAGGCCAAGTGTTTCCCCCTTATCTATAAAAAAAGATACATCGTCTACTGCCTTGGCTGTGCCCTCAAAGGTATAGAAGTATGTCTTAATATTATCTACTTTAAGGAGATGGGAGTCGTTGTTCATATTATCAGTCCATTGTGAGCCTAACAGTTGTGAAAGAATTCATTAAATATTTATCTTTATGGCAAAAATTTTTTCTCTCCCTTTCAAGGGAGGCTAACAAAAGGCAACCACTATCGGCTGAAGCCGATATCTTAGGGAAAAAATGTCCAGATGGTCAGGGATGTAAAGTGTTATTTATATTTTGAGCCCTTTTCATGCTCCAGATTTTCTTAACGAGGATGGGCTTTCTTCAGTTCCCTCTCCTACGGGACGGAGTCGGGGCATAGGCCCTGCTGATTGGCCTCCTGCTCATAGAGACAACTTTACGTCTCGGAGAAAAGATGGGCCGGGGTCCGAGGCTCTAAAAAACCCAACTTCGTTTAGCTTAGGTGACAAAGATTGCCATGTTATGCAAAGGTCTCACGTTTGAAGAAACAACTTTATTTTCACCTCTGTAGTAATATATCCATATTATACAATAATCAAGTTAATTTTAAAATGATACTAAAACTCCGATATAAAGATTAAAACAAAATTTTCTTGGTAAAGAAACCACTTGAAAATGTACCGATAAAAATTTAAGGTACTTAATCGTAACAAACAGTTTGTCTTTGTAGCTTCATATTGAGGGTTATTTCCCTCCCATGAGTTTTTCGTTCCGGCAATTGTACCTGTGTATGGAACTAAAGAAGATCTCAATATCAGTCGAGAACAAATCATGACAAATACACCTGCGACGAATTAATCAAAAATTCTTGAGGTAGCGAGATTTTTTTTGATGCCCTATTTTCTTTTTTTATCACTGCTGTAAGTGGCATGCCACCCAGTGACCCCTGCTTATTTCCTTGAGTTCAGGTTCATCATTGTTGCATAGTGCCATTGCAGAGGAACATCGAGTGTGAAAGCGACATCCGGTTGGAGGATCAATTGGGCTGGGCACGTCTCCAGGCAGGACAGTACGCTTGCTTTTTTGTCTTGGATTGGGAATTGGCGCAGCCGACAGCAATGCCTGAGTATAAGGGTGGAGCGGTGTTTTGTAAAGGGAAACAGAGTCGGCAAGTTCTACTATCTTGCCCAGGTACATTACTCCCACCCGATCGCTTATGTGCTCCACCACGCTTAGATCATGCGAAATAAAAAGGTAGGTTAGGCCAAATTCCTCCTGCAAGTCTTGCAAAAGATTTATGACCTGAGCTTGGATAGAAACATCTAATGCAGATACAGCCTCGTCGCAAATGATTAGTTTAGGATTGAGGGCCAGAGCCCGGGCAACACCAATGCGTTGACGCTGGCCACCAGAAAACTGGTGAGGGTAGCGACGCATTTGCTCCCGCTTGAGTCCAACCACGTTAAGTAATTCCAATACCCTCGCATTGCGCTCTTGGCGGCTGGTCATTCCGTGAACAAAAAGAGGTTCACCGACTATGTGGGACACGTTCTTACGTGGGTTGAGTGAGGAGAATGGGTCTTGGAAGATGATCTGCATCTGCTGGCGAAGAGCTCGCATCTTCTCCCTGCCATAGCCAAGGATACTTTCCCCACAAAAAAGCACCTCCCCACTGGTAGGCTCCTCCAACCGCAGTATGAGTCGTCCAAGGGTAGATTTTCCGCAGCCTGACTCGCCGACCAGACCTAACGTCTCGCCCGATTTGATATCCAGACTGACACCGTCCACAGCCTTGACCGAGGCTATTTGGCGGAGAAACACTCCCCCAGTGATGGGAAAATGTTTCACTAAGTTTCTTACCTCAACAAGGGGTGTGTTGGTATTTTTATTAGTATCAAGCATAGTTATGGCACCGAACCATGTGACCATTTCCGAGATTGATGATGGGAGGCTCAATCCGTCTGCACTCCTCCCGGACCTCGGTGCAACGTTCGCTGAAGAGGCAGCCCTCTGACAACTTAAACAAAGAAGGCACTACTCCAGGAATGGTACTCAACCGTCTGTTTTTCTCTTTACGGCCTAAAACTGGAATTGAACGCATCAAGCCAATGGTATAAGGATGTTTGGGTTCGGAAAAAAGAGTATCCACGTCGGCCTCTTCCATGACCTTACCGGCATACATAACAGTTACCTTTTGTGCCATCTCGGCGATGACGCCCAGATCATGGGTTATAAAAAGGATGGAGGCGCCTGCTTCCTCTTTTAGTTTGTTCATCAAATCGAGAATCTGGGCTTGAATGGTCACATCTAAAGCAGTCGTCGGTTCGTCGGCGATCATCAACTTAGGGTTACATGCAAGAGCCATGGCGATTACGACCCGCTGACGCATGCCACCGCTCATCTGATGGGGGTAATCCGTGATACGTCGCTCTGCCGCAGGAATTCCTACCAGCTGGAACATCTCAATAACCTTGTTGCGGGTCTCCCGCCGCGAGAGACCCTGATGGAGGCGAATAACCTCGGCTACCTGATCTCCCACGGTGAAGACCGGGTTGAGGGAGGTCATGGGCT
>CBFDCD010000049.1:0-11146 GCA_965603225.1 uncultured bacterium | reverse complement strand
ACCTTGTTTTTAAATGTAAACATGATGACGACCTAAAGTAATTCGTAAAGTCGGGTTAGGTCCTTTAATTATTTTGTGCCGTTGCATTTTGTTCGGTAACATTTGCGCGTACATCATCCATATCAAGATTTTTAACCTGAGATATAATATCCTCCAGTGCCTCTTCAGGAAGTGCGCCTGGCTGCATAAAAACGAGTATTTTTTCTCTAAATATGGACAGGGTTGGGATGGATCGTATTCCAAAGGATGCTGCAAGGTCCTGACTTTCTTCAGTGTTGCACTTGGTAAATGCAATATCCGGATATTTTTCAGAGGCCTTTTCGTATATGGGGCCAAACATCTTGCACGGGCCGCACCATTCAGCCCAAAAATCTATTAATACAATATCGTTATCATTTAATGTTGGCTCAAGCTGTTCCAAGCTCAGACTAGTAGTTGTCATTTTTCCTCCAATATCCCCTCTAAGGGCAATTTATTTTTCGATTATGTACAATAATTTTCATTATACCACTATACTCATAAAAGAGTTGGAATAGTAAGAATTATACACAATTGTTAGTAGACGTTAATCCAATGGATGATTGTGCTATACCGGGATAATTCTAAAAAGTGTTAAAAATATAGTGACAAGTTATTTAATGTCAAGTGATGGAGGAATATTTATTGCCTTATTCGGGGCTTTAAAGCCCCGCCTTCAGACAAAGACTTTAGGGAGGTTATCTCCCTGAAAAGGTAATTGGTTAGTCTGAAACACTGCTTTGGCTATTAACCGGTGCATCTTCTTTACGTTTCTTGTAAGCCCCCCTGGAAACAATAATGCTTATTTCATAAAGAACAATAAGGGGCAGGGCCATCATCGCCTGTGTAGCAACGTCTGGCGGAGTTAAAATTGCCGCAACTGCGAATGAACCAAGGATAGCAAATTTACGGTTTTTTTTCATTAGATCTGGATTAATAATGCCGATTTTTGTTAAGAAAAAGACTACAACTGGCAGTTCAAAAACCACACCAAAGGCTAAAAGCAAGCGAATAGAAAAGGAAAAGTACTGTTTTACCGATGGTAGAGCCTGGATATCCTCAGTTGCAAGGCCGATAAAAAATTTAAAGCCATAAGGAAAAACAATAAAATACCCAAAAAGGGCGCCTCCAAGAAATAAGACGCTGGAAGCCACGATAAAAGGAATAAGGTATTTTCTTTCTTTCTGGTAAAGCGCAGGGACCATAAACATCCAAATTTCATAAAATATGACAGGTATAGCTAATAGGGTGCCGGCAATAAGGGCCACCTTTATATAGGCTATAAACATCTCAGGTAGATTAGTGAAGATAAGAGAACTGTCAGGAGGAAGAACCTCCTTTAACGGCATGATAAGCAGGGAAAACAGCCTTTTAGAAAAAATATAAGAAAAAATAAAACCAATACCTATAGCTATTGCGCAGACGACCAATCTTTTTCTTAACTCTTCTAAATGTGCCATAAATGGCTGCTTATCATCGTTCATCATTACCATTCTCAGTTGATTTATCATCTTCCTTGTCACGGTGGGTGGTAACATTGTTGTCTGTTTCTACATCTGGACCTGGCGTATCAATTATGCCGCTTACAGAGTCTGCAAGTTCCTCCTCCATCCCTTTTATCTCGTCACCTATATCATTTAGATCAAGGTTTTCTTTTATTTCGTTAGTCGCCTTTCTAAACTCAGCCATTCCCTTGCCTAAGCCCCTGGCAAGGCCCGGTAGCTTTTTAGGCCCGATAATAACGAGGGCAATAACAAGAATAATAATCAACTCTGGCATTCCTATGCCAAACATGGATAACCTCCGTATCTATAGTAGTCATTAATATCAATCTTTCCTTCGTGTCTTAGTGGCTGAATAAATAAACCCCGGCAAAATAATCTATAGCGAGAGAATCATTGCAATCTCGTCACAGTTGGGAAATTTTGGGCATTTAATACAGTCAGCCCAGATCTTGTGAGGGAGCAGTGTTTTATCTATTTCCTTAAAACCTAAATCAGCGAAGAACTTTTTTCTCAATGTTAATGCAAACACCCTTGATAGACCAAGCTCAACTGCCTCTTTAAGGCATTTCTCGACAAGTTTGGAGCCAATGCCACAATTTTGGCTACTTTCAATAACAGACAATGATCGTATTTCCCCTAAATCCTCCCATGAGACTATAAGGCTGCATATGCCAATCAAATTTCCATCCGCTTCACTGCTATCCTCAATGTAAAAATCTCTTATATGTTCATAGAGGTCAGCTATAGAGCGGGGCAGCAATATATCCTGATTTACATAATAGGATAAGATTTTATGAATTGAAATTACATCATGAATTGTTGCCTTTCTTGGCATGGAAAAACCCCTAATTATTCTGGTTAGGATGTATTATAAAAGGTTGAAACCCTTCATTATCAGACAAACGTTTTGCATATTTTTTTGCCTCTGTTAATGTAGAAAATGGTCCACAGCGGATCCTGTAATATAATTCACCGTTGATTAAGGTTTGATAATAATAAGCCGGGTATCCTAGACTTGTCAATTTTTTTACCATCCTTTTGCTGTCACCTTTGTTTTTAAGCGCTGCCACTTGAACATTGTAATTGAGGATACTCTCCCTTATCCGTTTAACCTTTTCTTTCGTTGTTGATACACCTTTGCCTTTAGACAGTTTCTCAGGTTTGGGGGAAGGTTTTTCAGGTTTTGCCTTTTTTTCACTAAGGGTAGAGTTCGAGAGAGTTTTTTCCATTGCAATTTCTTTCTTCTGTGTAAGCTCCTTGTAAAATGTAAGCTCCTCTTCTTTTATAGGCAATACAGGCTTCTGTGGGATCATCACTTCATTTTTTGTTTCTTTTTCTTCTATAGTAGTTATTTCTTTTTCTTTAACTGTAGCAAGACTATTCATTGCGTCATTCAATAAACCCCTGCTAACGATAATCCCCAGGGTAAATATCCATAAAAGCACGAAAAGGAAGGCCATAGACATGAGAATGATATGAGTCATTGTCAAGCCAACGGTGTATTTTTTAACCTTTTTTTTTGGAGAGGATTTTTTATTAGCCATTTTCCCTGTTTACATTTCTTCTGGTGCGTTAACACCTAAGAGCTCAAGACCATTCTTGATTACAATTTTAACGGCCAGGGATAAAGAAAGTCTTGCCTTGCTGAGATCCTTGTCTTCAATAACTATTCTATGTTTATTATAATACCTGTGAAAATTCCCAGCAAGTTCTGTCAAGTAATATGTAAGCCTGTGTGGCGCTAAGTCAATTGCCATTTCTTCTACAAGAGAGGGAAAGTCCGCTATCTTTCTTATGAGGGCGAGCTCTGCTTCCTTATCCAACAATTGAAAATAGTGTCCAGGGTCCTTTGGAAGGTCAATATTTTGGCTGGCCGCCTTTCTAAAGACACTGCATATCCTGGCATGGGCATATTGTACATAATATACTGGATTTTCACTATTCTTTTTCTTAACAAGATCTATATCAAAATCAATAGGCGAATTATTATCTTTGCTCAAAAAAACGAACCTTACTGCGTCCACACCTACATCATTGACAAGTTCCTTGAGAGTGACGTACCTGCCTGTCCTCTTGGACATCTTTACCTCTTCTCCTCCTTCCCAGAGTTTAACTAATTGTATTAATAGTATGTCCAACCAGTTATCAGGAATACCTTCCGCCTTAATTGCCGCCTTCATCCTGTCTACATAGCCATGGTGATCTGCTCCCCAGATGTTTATTACCCTCTTAAAACCCCTCTCCCATTTATCAAAATGATAGGATATGTCTGTAGCGAAATATGTTAGTTCACCATCGTTTTTTCTGATAACCCTGTCCTTATCATCACTGAATAGCGAGGTTTTTAACCAGAGTGCGCCTTCATCTTTAAAAACCAACCCCCTTGTTTCCAGCAGTTTAATGGTAGTATCAATTTTTCCAGATGAGTAAAGGTCGCTTTCCCTATACCAAAAATCAAAATTTATCCCGAAGTTAATAAGATCTTGCTTTATCCCCTTTAGTATCTTTGCCTTACTCATATCAGATAATAAATGAGTGGCCGTCTCATAATCAAGGCCTTCTAAATCCGTTTCCTTGGGAATTTCAAGAGCCAAATCTTTAACATAATCTCCTTGATAGCCATTCTCTGGGAATGGGTACGATGGATCATGCAGCTGTTTCCATCTGCTATAAACTGATTCACCAAGCATTTTAACTTGTCGGCCTCCATCATTTATGTAAAATTCTCTCCTTGCATCATAACCGTTAAAATTTAATATTCTGCACAAAGAATCCCCCAGTGCTGCGCCTCTTCCATGGCCAAGATGTATAGGACCAGTAGGATTTGCACTAACAAACTCTACCATTATCTTTTCGCCCTTGCCAAGGTTGTTGGCCCCGTATTGATCCTTAAGGGTAATGACCATGGCGAGAAAATCATACCACTTTTCTTTTGCCATAAAAAAATTTATAAAACCGGCTCCCCCTATTTCTGTTTTTGAAATCAAATTATCCTTGTCTTGCAAATGAATTATCAGTATCTCTGCGATATTTCGGGGGGAATTCCTTTGACTTCCGGCAAGGGTCATTGCCAGGTTTGTGGCGAAGTTTCCATGTTCTGGATTAGCGGGGATTTCAATAACAAAATCTGGAAGAGGTGTCTGTTTTAGGTAACCTTCTTTGATGGAGAGGTCTAATGTGTCTTTAAGGATTTCTTCTATTCTCTTTTTCATAAATCTATTCCTTGCCTGTTTATAATAAAAAAATAGCCTTACCCAACAGGCTACTTTTTGATCTATTCTTTTTCAGGGTTCCTGGAAGAGGAAAGCCTTACTCTGTAGTGTTAAATGTGTAGTTATTTTTTCCAATGTAGCTTATTATAAGATGAATATCAAGGATTTTGCAAAAGACATTCAATTACTTAACGGATTCTTCGGTGAGTAATTGAGTTTTTAGGAATGGGATGTAAAGCGGGGATCGGTATTTTTACGTATCCATCGAGATTGCTATTCATTAAAGGTTTTTCTCACCTTTGGACAGATAGATTCAGGAGTTTTTACTGAATATGGCTCCTTGTGGAGAACTTGCAAATAGGAGCGATCGCTATTGCCGATAGCCCTCGGGAGAATCCGGGGGCAAATTTTCGCATTGATCTTGAAACCCGTATCGTTTTTAACGGAAAACATAGAGATATTAAAGGAATAAATACCTTCTGCTGCCATATAATTAAAAATCCGTGAAAGTCCTTGGAGGAAATCAAGAAGATCGTTTCTTTTTAGTTGAGTGAAAGAGTTGTGTTCTTTAAAAATACACCAAATATCAGGTAGAAAAGTTTGCGGAACATAACTCATAACCCAGAAGGTAGATTTTGTTTCACCAATATAGCGATCTCCCAATTCTTTTTCTAACATCATAAAATCTTGCCAGAAATTACTATTATTTTCAAGGAGATACTTTTTACATCCCTCAATCTGCATTCTATGGTAATTTGTGGGATTGTAACCGCAATTCACCTGCAGATGGGGGTGAATCAGGCTTGATCCGGATTGCGGCATGTAGTTCCAGTTTACATATACATAGTGCACCTTAGGGTCAAAATCAATAACCCTTTGAATAAATAAAAGGATGGCGGAAAAGGCATCCTCCATTTTTTGTGGCGTCAAATTCTCTATTCCTATATAGTGTTCTTGAGATACAATCGATACGCCGGCGTATTTATCGAACGGAACAAGATTTGGTATTAGTGTCGCCTGGCCAACCTTTATCCTGCCCTCGGACACAAGTTCCTTTGGGAACAGAGGGGTTGATTTGCTCAGTGTTTCAGGGCAGAAAGGGCAAAAAATATTTTTAGATTTTGTAATTATCTCTTTAAGGTCAGGTCTATCAGGGGTATTGTACTGGAGGTTGAAGACCCTGCCTGTCTCACCTGTCAAAGGGTCACTTCGTATTTCAAACGGAATTTTGTCCAATTGAAAATTGTTTAAAGGGTTACGCAGGTTAGATGTAGATTGTATGCTTTTTAGATGTATATTCAAAGTGTAGTTGTCTCAATTAATTAATGTTCTAGTTTTTGTAAAAAATGCCTTTTGGTAAGGGTTTGAGGGTCTTTAGAAAAAGATATATGTGTTTCAGAACACGAAATTTGCTGAAGTGATACAGCGTTTTATTCGTATGATTGCCTGTGCCATTCAAGTGTAGCGTTTATACCATCAACAAGTGAAGTTTTTGGTGTCCAGCCAAGCCCAACCCGTGCCTTTTCAGCAATTAAGCAGCTCCTCGTAATATCACCTGGTCTTGCTAATGCCACCTCTGGATTACGGAGGTTTTCATGGAGATCGGTTTTTATATTTTTTATTGCATCGAAAATTGCATGAAAGAGATTAAGGGTGGCCGTTTCTATGCCCGTTGCTATATTAAATTTTTCGTTTTTCACGTGATCAAGGGCAAGAATGTTCGCCTTCACAATATCACCTACAAAACAATAATCCCGTATCATGCCGGACGGCTCTTCTGGAAAGTGATACAGGGTGCATGTTTTGTTATTCATAAGGAGGTTCATGAAGATTGCAACGACCCCTGCCTCACCATTAGGTATCTGACGTGGCCCGTAAATATTGGAATACCGAAGAATAGTATAATCAAGGCCCCATTGATGATGATAATAGTAAAGATAATGCTCAGAGACAAGCTTGGTAATTGCATACGGTGAAAGCGGGTTTGGGGGATAATTTTCATTTGTTGGGTATTGATCTGCTTCACCGTAAATCGCACCGCCCGAGGAGATAAAAATTACCTTACGTATGCTATTTTTTCTTGATGCCTCTAATAGATTTACGAAACCTTTAATATTAACATCAGCATCAAAGACAGGATTTTCCACAGAGGCAGGAACGCTTATTTGAGCTGCATGGTGGTTTATTATATCAGGCCTTTCTTTGTTAATGATTTCAATTAGATCAGGTGACCTGATATCCATTTTATAAAAAGTAGCTGATTTATTCAGGTTTTCCATTTTTCCTGTAGATAAATTATCTACAACCACGACATCGTGCCCTGCTTCAATATATCCATCAACTACATTAGAGGCTATAAACCCTGCACCTCCTGTAACAAGTATCCTCATATTCTGCAAACCTCCCTTAAAGCTTTATTGTATTTAGAATTCTATTATTATCTCATTTCAGAAATCAGAAAAAATTTTCAACCTCAAATGAAGACTTTAGTTTGATAATAGTATTTGAGATAAGGCATAAAGTATCAAAGGCGCAAAGGAGTAAGCCCTCATTTTTACAGTATATCTTTAATCAGGGCTTAAAAACTTTATCTTTTCATGAATTATATCCCTTAATTTTGACTCTACCTGCTGTTTTGTGAAGGTCTTTTTGCAATGTGTGCACTGATAAATCTCCTCTGTTACCTCATCGTAAATTAACTCATCAGAAAAGTTCACGTTTCTAAACTGGACGGAAAAATTGCGCATCCGGATGAAATTTTTATTTTTGCATTTATCACACAGAAAATAATCCTTACTGATATTCATGCAGTCTCCTTGTTTTTACTTTTTACTAAATAATTTACCTTAAATCGGATAGTACTTTTTGTGCCCTGTCTGCACCTGGAAAATATTTGGATATACTAAGCGCCTTTTCCATCATTAAGCGGGCATTTTCCTGATTATCAAGTTTCAGCCAGGTAAGCCCGGCGTGAAATAAGATTACGGGATTATTAGAAGAGATTTGTAACGCCCTTTTAAATAATTCAATGGCATGGAAATACTCCTTTTTTTTATAGCATATCCAACCGTAGGTGTCGATAACATTATGGGATGGTTCCAATTGAAAGGCCTTTTCAACGATATGTTTTGCTTCGTCAAGTTTGCTGTCTGTATTTGCAAGGAGGTAGGCAAGGTTATTAAGGGCAAGAACATAATCAGATTTTATTGTTAGTATTTTCCGGTAAATGTTCTCAGCCTGTGTGGTTTCACCTAAGTCTTGATATAAAATAGCCAGATTTATAAAAGATGACACATGTTTTTTATCAAGCAAAACAGCCTCTTGAAATGCCTTTTGTGCCCTTGAAAGGTTATTTTTTACCAAATATATCCTGCCAAGAAGATTGCATGTATCAGAGTTGTTATTTTTTGTTGAGGAAAGCTTTTTTATTTTTAACATGCGATTTTGAAAATGATGAGGCCTTTTTTTTGTTTCAAAATACAGGCTGGGATCACCAAAGGGAGAACAAAGAGGATCTCCCACAATAATGCTTTGCCAGCTAAGATATTTCATTGCCATATAGAAGCTTTCCGCAAGGTTGTAGCCTGCAGTGTAGGCGGGAAATAAAATATTTGGTCTGATGCAGGCATCAAGATAAGGCTCATATACATTGCCGGAGACACCGGTGATACCTTCCCTGATAAAATCACCTGCCAGCGACTGAGGAGAACCACGAAAGTAGCTTTTTATGTTCTTAAAGCTTCCGGGAGCCCATAATTTTGAGGGCTCATAAAAGGTTCTCCCGTTTGAACTCACATAATTTGTGGCAAGGGCTCCGTCTACATACGTATTGTGAAGAAATCTTCCGGAAAAATGAGGATCATTTGATCCCCAGCCGGCATATCCCATTACATTTTCCTTGCCGGTTAAGAATTTAGCAGTTCGCTCAAGCTCAACAGAATAGTGGCTGTCCCTCAAGAGTCCGGCAGCTTCCTCAAGCCATATTTCGCCTGGACTTTTATTGTTTCCTGTTTGGTCAAGGATGAAATTAATATGTTTTAGGTCTATTTTGGTATTTGTAACTCCCTTTTTGATTACGTCTATTATATCATGAAGGTTAAACCCTGTTAGCCTGGTGACAAGATATATATCAAAATCCCGGTGATTGAAATTCTTAATGCCGGTAAAAATTGGGTCAATATTGAAATAAGGATTCTTGACCTTGCCTTTCTTAAAAAAATCGCCATAAATCATTTCCCTGTATAAAAGCGCAAGCTCTGAATCAACTGATGCGCGATCGGCGTTTCTTCCGCCTGATCCGTCTATTTTTAACGGTACTCCTTTTGTGGTAACAATATAGAAAATCTGGTCTTGCATTTCATTTTTCAATAGATACTTTTTTATTGGTTCCTTGATTTCTTTTTCGAATATGTTTCTGCTTATTTCCTCTTGTGGGTATGTATTTATCTTAAATACATTTTTATTGTCCAGACCTCGTATTTTCTTATAATACATAGCTGTTTCAATGCTAACGGAGCTCCTCTCGTTGAAAATTAAAAGAACATTATCGATAGAGTTTCCGGAACACGGATTGGGTGTCAGTGCAAAAATAAAAGCAGATAATACAATTATTTTATTCATAGTCAAACTGATTATTTAGAAAAAATAAATTAGAAAAGTGAAAAGAATATATAGTCTATAAAGGCAATCTTGTATATAAAAAATATGGTAACTACCCAGGCACATAGGCACATAGGGGCAAAGGCACAGAGTTTAAGGGCCTATTTGCTGCATAACTTCCTGATCAAACTACTCAACATTCGTTCGATTTCCCTGCTTAACTCATAGATGCAATTAAATTTACTTTTTTCAATATAATGCAGGTTTAATGCAATCTCCATCTGGGTCTGCAATTCATATAG
Organism: uncultured bacterium; assembly: GCA_965603225.1. Taxonomy (GTDB): domain Bacteria; phylum Desulfobacterota; class DSM-4660; order Desulfatiglandales; family B25-G16; genus M55B121. Next base: position 1,510 of record CBFDCD010000049.1, on the reverse strand, counting down.
GGAACCTGTTGCAATGCGCAGGAAATGGATATAGTCATTAGTGGAGTTTCTACCATACCCTTCTGCAATATTGCTCGGAATTGAAACCGCGCAACGTCTAATTTGAGAAGTTAAACCGTAAGTCTCATCATTGGGAAACTCTTTGGAGATCTTATATACTTCAGTAACCAAAACCATTGATTTTTGCCACACAATAAGATCTCTATATGTTTTCATTTTCTTTGTGCCTATGTGCCTTTGCCCCTTTGAACCTGAGCAGTGACAAATTTATATAACCTGGAATTGATATGCGGGAAACGCATCAGCGTTTTCCCGTGGATACTCAGACGATTGGTTAGAAGCGAAGATCCTCCCAAAGTGGATCAACAGAAAATTCAGATTGGTAATGATTCCGAGTCAATATCCTCTTTAAGTTGTACAGATTGTATACAACCGACAAACTTGCCATTCTCTAAAATAGGTGAAAGTGTAACAAGAATGGTTTTCCCATAGGGTATAGCTTTGTAATGAAAGGGCTCCGTTTTTCCTTTTTGGAAATCCTGAAGCATCAGATCAAACTTTTTGCTGGAAATTGCTTTCTTATGATGTGAACGGACATCTTCGCCGATGTATTCAGGCTTACGGTCCAGAATTTTAGCCGCATGCTTGTTGTAATAAAGAAGCGTTCCTTCCGTGTCTATTATAGTTACCGCTACTCCCATACATTCCATTGAAAGCTTCATCAGATGTTCCGGTTTTTTTGTATCTTTCATTTTTTTCATTTTTGTGGCCAACCATTATCAAGAGTATCATATGATATTCCACTGCTATCATCTATTGAGTTTGGTTCTAACGATAGAGTTACCCCGCCGTATAGCAAAGGGATTATTCACTGTAACTGTAGCCCATTATTTATTTCTTAAAAAGGTCATTTCCTTTCATTTTTCAGGACAAAAAAGGAGGTTGTTTTGCATTTAACATTATCATTCCAGCATTTTAGCCATAGTAAATCTATGCCAATAACTGTAGGAGCGATTCTGAACCTTGACCCATGTATCTCCATCTGCTACCCGAACCCGCCATCGGTAGGCCTGCCCTGGTTTCAATACCCCGTCAGGCACAGTATGGGAGAGCATACCTTTAACATAACGAGTAGAATAGACACGACCGCCATGCTGTTTATATATCTCAAGTCGATAGTAGATGGGTATCGCTACCTTCACCGCCCCCCATGAAAAGGTGGGGGTATTGGGGCGAAGCGTTGCCCCTATTGCTGGGGAGAATGTGCTGATATCGGCAAGGGGCATGGTCCTGACCACGGACTGGATATCGATAGCTGAGCCACTCATGGTGCCACTTGTTACTTTAAAGGTATAGGTTCCGATTTCAGGAGATCCGGGCAGCCTGATAATAAAATCTCTTAACTGCGGTATATAGGTAAAGTCATTCTTGCCAATAGGCAGATCTCCCTTGGGCCCTGTGACTGTTATTGTGTCTATGTCATCCGGCAAATTGCCGGTGAAGCCCTTTC
>CBFDCD010000048.1:0-11275 GCA_965603225.1 uncultured bacterium | reverse complement strand
TGGAAAAGAAAAAAGAGCAGAGACAATCTATTAATGATGGTAAACAGCATATTTACCCTAATGCTTTTATTATCTGCCATTACAGGGGTCGTCACAAAGCTTGGGTATCTTCTTATATTATGTTTTTGTATCTCTTTTTATTATCTCATTGCGTATAAAAAAGACTATATTAGAGATGAGTATATTTTGAATGGAATTGTAGAGTTTAATTTACTTTTAGCCGGTATAATTGCCTTTATTTGGGGATTGTATTAGAGAGACGCCCTTGGTTAGTGTAATAATTCCAACCTTCAATAGATCGAAAAAGCTTCTACGCGCAGTTCAATCTGTTATTGACCAAGAATATAAGGACTTTGAGATTATTGTCGTTGATGATGGGTCAACAGACGATACATGTAAAACTATAGTAAAGTTTCATAATTTTATCAGATATATTAGGCTTGATAATAACAGAGGGGTATCAGTTGCAAGAAACATAGGAATACAAAACTCTCTTGCACCGTGGATAGCATTTTTAGATTCTGATGATTATTGGTTAAAGAAGAAATTAAAAATTCAGATGGAGTTTATTTACAATAACCCTCAAAGCATGGCATGTCAGACGGAGGAGATCTGGATAAGAAACGGAAGAAGGGTAAACCCCAAAATAAAACACAAAAAACTGTCGGGGGATATATTTTATCAGTCCTTGAAACTCTGTCTGGTCAGTCCTTCAAGCGTAGCGATAAAGAGGTCTGTATTTGATGAAATAGGATTATTTGACGAATCTATGCCCGCAGCAGAAGACTATGATTTATGGTTAAGGATGTCTTGCCGTTATCCGATTTACCTTATTGATAAAGACCTAATTGTTAAAGAAGGGGGTCATGATGATCAGTTATCAAAGAGATTTCATGGTATGGATAGATTCAGAATTAGGGCTATTGCCAAATTAATAAAAAGCGGTATTTTATCCTTAGAGCAAAGGGCCGGGGCGTTAGAAGAGTTAAAAAATAAATGTACTATATATGGTAATGGTTGTTTAAAGCGGGGGAAAAAAGAAGAAGGGATGTTTTACCTTTCAATGCCAGAAAGAATTGAAAGAGAGGAATGAAAGTACTGTACAAATACACCCATGAGAGAAGGGGGAACATTTCTGTTTTTGTTTAGAAATGAGTGTTTTCTATAAATAAAGCGTCTGCAATATTGCAAAGAACATAAAGAAGTAACAAGAAGTGGAAAAAGGAGATGAAATAAGAATTTTATAAAATGTTTATGCAAAAAAAAGAAAAGCTACATAAAAAATTTTAATTGGCTATGTAGCTCTAATCATTTATAGGCGTGTAACGTTATTGAAGAAGCTAACAATAAAGAAACTAAGCAGTTGAAATATTTCTTTTTATCAAAATTATTTTATTATCCACAAAAGAAATATGTTTTATTTCCGCATCAACACTCTTCTGATCACCGAAGAGGTTAACTATTTTTACTGTATTACCTTCAGTATATAGCTCTTCTACGTTTTCTAAGATAAGCTCTTCCTTTCCATTTTGGATTAGATAAGCAGATGACTCACACATTTACAATACCTCCTTAATAGTTTTAATTAGCCTTTCAATCAGATGGGGCAAGGGTTCACCAGAGACACCTAATAACGTGACCTTCTCCCTTGTTAATGGGAGTAATATTTTTAAGGCATTGCTTGATGAGATTGCCTCGGCCATTCTCGGTGTAACCTCGCCCATCATGGAGTTAGCCATAATAATTGCAAGAGGGCCGACAATAATATCAACAGATAAAGACATATTTGCAATAGCATTTTCCCCTGTGGCCCCTCTGTTTGCACCTGCCTTCATCATCTGAGATGTTGCCAGGGAATTTGTTCCCAATGCCAGTATTTCTATGTCTTCTCCATATACGTCCCTCAATCTTTTAATTATTGCCTTGCCTATTCCTCCTCCCTGGCCATCCATTATCATAATTGAAGTCAATTAAATCTCCACTTGAAAATTTAGGTTGACGAAATAGAACTACATTTTGTGAACCAACACTATATAGCATATAACAGTAAATATACAGAAGAAACATTTATTTACTTTTATAAGAAATTAGTTTAATGAATTCGCCTAACAGAAAAATACAGGGGTAGAATGTATTTACGTGTATATATGTATTAAGGCTTGTTAGTAAAAAAGGTTGTTATCGTTAAAGTAGAGAAATTTAATAAGGTAATAAGGGGCCTAACATTAAAATAAACCCTAAAAAACTTACGGGTATTAGATAAAAATATGTGTTTATTTTGATAAAGATGGACATATGTGCATAATGTAAAAAAAAAGGGGGGGGAGAAAAGGATTGGGCTATGTTAAAACACCAATAAGACGGTCAAGCTCGTCATCAGAATAAAAATCGATAATAATCTTACCCTTTTTACCAGTCTTTTTTATAGATACCTTGGTGCCTAAAAATTTTTGTATGTCCTTAGAGAGGGTTTCTAAATAATAATCTATATCCACGGTTGAATCTTTTTTCTTTTTTGGATCAGAAATTTTCTTGGCCAATGACTCTGTCTGACGAACAGACAGGGCTTTTTTTATTATTATATCCCGCATGTCCTTCTGAGAAGAGGGGGAATTAATTCCTGCCAAAACCCTTGCATGACCAGTTGTAAGCGCTCCATCTACTATGTCTTTTTGAATGAAATCAGGGAGCTTCAATAACCTTAGAAAATTGGCTATTGTTGAGCGGTCCTTGCCAATCCTTTTTGAAAGAGATTCTTGGGTAAAGGAAGATTTGTGGATCATCTCCTGATACGCTAGCGCCTCTTCTATGGGGTTGAGGTCTTTTCTTTGAATGTTTTCTATGAGGGCAAGTTCCAAGCTTTCTGCCGGAGATACATCACGAATCAAGACAGGTATTTTGTGGAGACCGGCCTTTTGGGCTGCACGCCATCGTCTTTCACCTGCTATAAGCTGGAAACCGTCTTTAACTCTGGTTACTAAAACAGGCTGAATGATGCCTTTTTCCTTTATCGAATTTGCCAATTCAGAGAGCTCGGAGTCACTGAAATCTTGCCTTGGCTGAAGAGGATTAGGGGTAATTGATTCAACTGCACAGTAAAAAAATCCCTTTTCCTCATCCATAGTGGAAGATTCTGGAAATAGGGCAGACAATCCTCTTCCAAGGGCCTTACGTTTTGCCACCTTTATTACCTCCCTTTAGAATTAGTTCTTTTGCAAGCTCTAAATAACTCTGGGCGCCTTTTGAGCGAATATCATAAAGCATGCATGGTTCTCCATAGCTTGATGCCTCACTCAAGCTAACATTGCGGGGAATTATGGTTTTAAATACAGAGCCTTTAAAATTTTGGCTAACTTCATCAACTACCTGGTGCGATAGGTTATTTCGGCTGTCAAACATGGTAAACATGATGCCAATCATTTCAAGAGACGGGTTAAGACCTTTTTTTACCAGCCTGATGGTGTTAAGAAGTTGTGCCAAGCCCTCCATTGCAAGATACTCACATTGAAGCGGAACAAGGAAGAAATCAGAAGCAGTGAGGGCATTGAGCGTTAGAAATCCAAGGGATGGCGGGCAATCAATAAAGATATATTCATAGTCATCCTTAAAATTAGATAAAACATTTCTTAACAAATATTCCTTATTGGACGTATCAAAGAGCTCTACCTCTGCACCAAATAAATCTGGGTTGGCGCCGATAAGCTTAAGTAATGGCATAGACGTATCAATTATGGCCTTATCCAAAATGTTTTTCCCCAATATCAAGTCATATAGGCTGGGATTAAGGTCCGAAGGGTTTATACCCAAAGAAGTGGTAGCATTTCCCTGGGGATCGCAGTCCACCAGCAAACATTTTTTTTCAGCTGCAGCGATAGAAGAAGAAAGATTAACGGCAGTAGTTGTTTTACCAACTCCACCCTTTTGATTAACAATTGATATTATTGACGGCATAGATAAATTTAATTTAAATGTTTCACGTGAAACATTTTATAGGCCCTTCCAAGCCTCCTTTTCCTTGGCTAAAAATATCTGTACTTCTTCCTGAGTCATCTGCCCTATAGTTATATCAAGTTCAACATCGATGCCTTTAACTGAGCCTTTTAGCATCCCTATAAGTGAATCCAGTATTGGTATCCCAGGAAAGGGCAGTGCTAATGTTAAAGATGCTTTATTATCGTTTAACTCAATGTCTCGTATCATACCTAAGTCAAATAAGCTCATAGTAATTGCTGGATGCATGACGGTTTTAATACTACGGGAAACATCGTCTAAAGATATAGTATTTGCCATATTTTTATCCTATTTTTTAAAGAAATATAATGATTCTTTTACTGATGTTTCAGGCATTTGGGTTGAAGCCCAAGCGTGAATGCCTGATACGTATGATTAAATTAAAAATTAGCATGTTGCATTCTGACAGTTTAGTGAAGTCCCCATTAATTGAAGCGCGCCCAGCAGGATTCGAACCTGCGACCTACGGATTCGTAGTCCGTCACTCTATCCAACTGAGCTATGGGCGCATTGATCTTTGCCTGCCGATTTTATAGGAAGAAAAACCATACAATACACTATTTTTACGTTTTTAAAACAGTCATACTGCGAAAAATTTTATCCGAGGTCATTACTATTGTGCACTATTAATCGATACCTTGATTTTTCCGGAGCCTGAAAGTTTTATCGACCTGGGTAATTTAGCTGAGCGTCTCTTATACACCATTGAGAAAAACATGACAACACTTGTTTTTATTCTTCCAACCGTTTTAATTGAAATATTTTCAATCTGCAAAATATTTATGGTGAAAGATGACAGTTTTGTAAAAATTATTTTTAGGCTATTTTGACTGGTTCTTGTTTTTAGGGAAGTATTTAATGAATTCGAAAAAGTGCATAAAGAGCAAGAAAAGGGCTTTAATGATTGACCCTGGACTCAATATATAGCTTTTAAATGATTAAACAGCAACCTTGTTACTGGAAATATTTTTGCCTTTTATAACGATTATAGATGTCTCTATGTTTACCGTTTTGATGTAGGTCTGCCGCAATAGGGGCAAAATGAGTAATCATTTTTTAAATATTTTCCGCAGTAAAGGCACCGTTTTCCACTTTCTATAGTAGTTGCTTTTTTCTTCGAACCATCTTCTTCAAAAACACTGTTGCATGTATTGCATAGTACAAAGGGGTTTCCCTTTTTGACGGGAAATAACGGTATAAAAAAAAGGCTTATGTAATGGTCTACCCTTTTTAAATATGTATCAAAATTCCCGCATTCAGGACAGGCCGTATTTGTTTTGCCAAGGTTTATGGTCTTTGGCTGTAAGCCCCCAATAAAGAAAAACATGCTATTCTTCCTATCATGTAGAAAATGATTATATCCTGCCTCTTGCTTTAGGTCAGGATAATGAAGCAGGCAAGGTAAACGCTAAATACACAAATTAAATTTCGTTTTCTTGCCCTTTGTAAACCCATCTTATTGTATATAAGAAGGAGGTGCCTTTTAAATTAAAAAGCCTTTTTGTTGACCCCAGGGCGTAAACACTTTAAGCGCTATATCAGGCCATTCCTTTTTGTGACTGGCCATTAAATGTAATTACACCCCTTATGTCTCATCCTCAGAAGCAAGTAATACATGAATATTTTTATAACGGCATAGAAAAAATGTTACTAACAATCTATCGGTAGAATTTAAACCATTGCGTTCTTTTGGTCAAGTATCACAGCAAAGGAATCAGCAAAAAAATGCTTTTTTGTGGAGGCGGGTTTTAGTGTTTATTCGCTGCCGGAGATTAGGGAGCCAGAGCACTATTTTTACTTATACATAAAGATTTTTCCTGATGGCTATGGCAGGAGAGTACGGAGGAAGGTTCGGAAAACCAAATGCAATGATTAAGATTTAATTAATAATATCAATAAATTCATTATGTTATAAGACTTCAAGGTATCCATTCAAGAAGACATGCAGGGTGAGGATGGTGGACCCTTGGATGATGGGGGTCAGCCTATCCCAAATGGACGGATTGCCATGGGGTGGGGGTGCCTTAGTGATACTGATGAGGATATTGGGAAATATTTCTTTCTAAATTCATAGATACGATAGAGATTTTAAAAAGGTCGGGCCAAAAACTCTGCTTTTTTTATTTCAAATATTTTTTACAATATAACGTACAGGTCAATTAAAGTCTTTTTATATCTGCACCACAATTTCATACAGCGCCAATCTATTGACTATTTGAATCGGAATTCATCATTAGGTCAGACAATGAGGGGGTTTTTAATTCATTCTTGGTGAAGATAGTTATCACAATATGGGTGAGCCATAGTTCCAGGCGGAGCACGATAACCAGATCTTCTAAGATGTAAAGAGGCTAAAAGTGCAGGTCATGTATATAGACAGGTGTTGTTAATTTTTTCCAACAACATACAATTCTACAAGGCTGAAAAGGTCTTCAATGCTGAACGGCTTAGACAAGAATGCATCGGCTCCTAATTCTTTTGCTCTTTTTTCGTAGGATGGATTGCCTGACATAACAATAAATACTTTTTTCGGAAATTGTGTTTTAACCTTATCCAAAAGCTCAAGCCCGTCCATGCCTGGCATTTCAACATCAGATATAATTATATCAGGATTATCTTTTTTGTCAAAGTAACCCCAAGCTGATATTGCGTTTTCAAAGGAAATGATTTCTCTGTTAACAGAAAACGTCAGTGTGTCTACAATAAAATCTCTTATTAAATTATTGTCTTCAACAACCGCTATTTTCACGTTTTTTATCATTTTTTTATCCTCATGCGGCTTTTAAATAAATCATGTTGTTTAATTTTATTTCAAAACCAAGGTGTTCGGCCATTTTCTCAACATTATTTTTCATTGCCTTTTTTCTATAATAACCTACTGGAAGGTTCTTGGCAAATGCCTTTGCCATAACCATAAGCAGCTTAGTTCTTTGCATAAAGACGTGTTTTGAATCCATGTCTAAACTTTTTTCCAAGCCTGCCCAGTAGGCATCTAATTCATCGTTAATTTTTTGAATGTTATTAATTACAGCATTTTTTCGAAAGACCCCCATAGGGCACCCTTCAAGATATGACATACTCATAATTAAAAGAAGTTTTAATCTCATAAGTGTCAAGTCTTTGCTTTCCGTTTCCACTATTTTTACTGTTTGATCCCCTGATTTAACCATAGTGCCCTCCAGTCTATCATAGTTTTATAAGAAATGCGGCCCGTTACTGTAATTTTTTAACTTTTTGAATCACTGTTCGGATTTATTTTCTACGAGGGTTAACCATCCATAGGATAACCTTTTCCTGCAAAGTAATATTGTAAAGAAAAAGCTGCTTGACCATTTACAAATTTATATCCTAATTTTTGTCGAATTTAAACTGCTTTTTTAACCGAAATTAAAATTTTATAGAATCTGGGTCAAGTCTTTCTCGTTGTTTTTTTTAATTCTTTAATAATAGCTGGAATAACCTCATTTATATCTCCTACTATACCATAATCGGCAAATTTGAATATATCGGCGCCTGGATCGCTGTTTATAGCTACAATAACCTCACTGTCTATCATTCCTGCAGAGTGTTGTGCGGCCCCTGAAATTCCGCAGCCTATATATAACTTAGGTCTAATTGTCTTTCCTGTCTGCCCGATCTTATAGTCCTCTGAAATCCATCCCTCATCTACTGGAAGGTTTGTTGTCCCTACTGCTGCCCCCAAAAGTGTTGATAGTTCCTGCAACATTTCAAAACCTTCTTTGTTGCCAACGCCCATACCCCCTGCCACAACCTTTTCTGCCTTATCTAAGGGCACACTGTCTGAAGCCGTACTAACCGTATCAACAACCTTAACCTTAATATATTCTTCTCTCAGGTTTATACCTGAAAATACTATCTCTCCCTGTCTTTGTCTGTCCTGTTTTTTCATCTCAATGACACCTGGCCGGATTGTAGCTATCTGGGGCCTCTGAAAAGGACAGATAATATCCGTCATCAGGTCCCTTCCGAAAAAGGGCTTTGTTGCAACAAGATACCCACTGTCTTCATCAATATCCAATTTCGTACAATCTGACATGCACCCTGTTTTTAATCTGGCAGAAACCCTGGGCGCCAAATCTCTTCCCATAAAGGTTGCCCCAAACAAAATTATTTCAGGGTTTTCCCTTACCGCCTGTATAGAAATAATATCAGTATAAACCTCTGTCCTGTAGTGTTTACAGACAGGATCGTCTGCTATTATAACCTTATCAGCCCCATACCAGATTAATTCTTCGGCCATTGCTGTCACGTTTTCCCCAATCAGAAAGGCGGTGACACTTGAACCTATCTTGTCTGCCAGGCCTCTCCCTTCTCCTAACAACTCGAGCGACACCTTTACAGTCTCTCCATGCCTCTGCTCGATAACTACCCATAGGCCTTTACATTTTTCCGCATTATCAGACAATATCAGCACCCCTATCCTGGGCAAGCCGGAACCAAATTTATTTGCCACAAAGTCACAAAGACACGAAGGAAATACCTTTCATGTTTTTTTGGCGCCTTAGTGTCTTGGTGGCGTTAAAAATTTCTGCGCGTTTTAAACGCAAATTAATTTATAAGATATTATAACAGGTCTCTCTCTTTCAGAATTCCAATGAGGCTTTTGGCTGCCACATCCGGTTCACCTTTGAGGATCTCGACTTTTCCTTTTTGCAACTTTCTGGTATAGATATTTTTTGACTGTGTGGGAGATCCCTTTAATCCGAATCGCCCTGCATTATTATTCAAGTCTTTGCCCTGCCATATGTCAACCGTTTTATCCCTGTACGCATCCATTATGCTCTCCATTGATGGGATTCTTGGCTGATTGATGTTCTTTTCCACTGTTATCAGTACTGGAAAAGCAGTCTTTAATAACCTATAACCATCTTCTGTCTTTTGCTTTATTACTACCTCATTTTTTTCAACTGTTATTTCCATTGCATTAGTCAATTGCGGCAAATTGAGAGTTTCCGCGACCTGTGGGCCTACATGGCCTGTTACGGCATCTGATGATTCCTTTCCGCAAATGATTATGTCAAATTTATCGATTTTCTTTATGGCGCAGCCGAGGGCATATGATGTGGCCAGTGTATCGGCACCTGCAAAAACCCTGTCGCTCAACAAAATCGCCTTGTCCACCCCCATGCCTAAGGCCTCTCTAAGCGCTTCTTCAGTCTGGTCCGGGCCCATGGATAGAGCGGTTATAAAGCCTCCGTGCTCTTCTCTTAATTGAATAGATGCCTCTAATACGTGCTTATCAACGGGATTGAGAATAGTGCCTGCTCCTTGGCGTAAGAGACTCCCCGTCTTTTTATCCCAGCCGATATCGTATGTGTCCGGCACCTGTTTTATGCAGACTATTATATTCATATAATCTTGATACTTAAAAAAAATGGTTACTATATATCTTTCGATCGTGCCAGGGCTGAGCCTACGATTGTCTTTTGCAGCTCCGTGCTCGATGCAGTGATTCCTGCATGGGCAATGGTCCTGTAAAGTCTTTCGATTTTATAATCCTTGCAGTATCCGTATGAGCCATGAATCTGCAATGCCTTTCTGGCAACCTCCTGAATGGCAGGCACAACAAAAAGTTTCAGGGCGGCAGAGTCTACCTGGAAATCATCGCCGGCATCCTGCTTACAGGCCACTCTATATGTCCACCATCTGCAGGCCTCTATTGAAGCATGCATCTCTGCGAACATCCATTGAAAGCCCTGCATTGCAGTCATGGGCTTTCCCCTGACCGACCGCTCCTTTGCGAATTTAAGAGATTGATTAAGGCACTCCTGTCCCATCCCAGTCATGAAGGCCATCTGCTGAATCCTCTCTCCAGCAATCCATCTTAGTAATATATGAAATCCTTTGCCCGGCTCACCAAGTATATTCTCCTGCGGGACCTTCACATCTTTAAGAAAAACGTCTACCAGTCCCTGTCCGGCAAGGCCCATCAGAGACCATGGCTTAGACCAGGTATACCCCTCGGAGCCTTTGTCAACCATATAAGCCGAAACCTTTCCTGTGTCGTCTTTCGCATAAAAAACGCCGTGCCCATTTTTGTGGCCATTGGTGATGAACCTCTTTGTTCCGTTTAGTCTGCAGTAATCACCATCCTTTTTCGCGGTCATGGTAATTGCTGTGGGGTCTGATCCAGTAGCCGGCTCAGTAAATGCCATAGATGCATAATTCGAACCATCGCAAAGGGGTGGTATAAATTTTTTCCTAATCTCTTCTGATCCCCAATAATAAATTGTCTCTGCAATGCTGTTATTCAGGGCCATCATAAAAACAGCGGCTGATGCTGTTTTTGCCAGTTCCTCTGCAACTAATATTACATTTAAGGCGCTTGTCCCGATTCCCCCGTATTCCCTTGGTACCATCATACCTAACATTCGTGCCTTGGCAAATTTTTCAAGCAGATCATCAGGGAGGGTATCATCTTTTTCTATCTTCTCAGCGGCAGGCTCAATTTCCTTTAATGCAAAATCTCTTGCCGCCTTTACCATCATCTTGCTTTCACCTGATAACGTGAAATCCATTGACTTCTCCTTTCTTCTTAAAAATCTTTTAGCTGTAGTCAATTGCTAAATGGTAGAATATTATCTGCTATATGTATGGCTTGCAGGAAAACCGTATAAAAAATTAACTCTGCGTTCTCGGTTTTTTCAGTGGTGAGCTTGGTTTCGATTGTCTATAACCCGACTATAGCAATGCTGACTACATTCATTTGTGGCAGGCCGCCCAAGTTATGGGTAAGGCCGATAACAGGGTTATTTATCTGTCTTTCCCCTGCCTTACCCTGAAGCTGTTTATACATCTCATACATCATTCTCAGCCCGGAAGCCCCTATAGGATGTCCAAAACATTTCAGTCCTCCATCAGGCTGTGATGGTATCGTGCCGGTTATGGTGAAAAATCCGTCTTCTATGTCGTTCCTTGCCTTGCCCCTTTCGGATATCTGTAAATCCTCGTATGTAACAAGCTCTGTTATTGAAAAGCAATCATGGACCTCAATCATGCTTATCTCCTCTCGAGGGTTTTTTATACCTGCCTCTTTATATGCCCTTGAGGCCGTTCTTGTTGTAGTCTCTACATACGTACCGTCCCAGTCAGTATACCCAAGCTCTTCTCCAGAGCTCACACCTATCTGACGGGCCTTCCAGGTGCCGGCACGGATGTCTGTGGCCTCCAGCCAAAATACCTTTGGCAGCGCGGTAGCAATGATGTCCCCGTAGGCATCGCCATCAACATCGACGACAACGGT
>CBFDCD010000047.1:0-11329 GCA_965603225.1 uncultured bacterium | reverse complement strand
GAAGGCATCAGACCCTTAAAAAATTCCTAACTGATATTCTTAAAATCGATAAATACCAGGCAGATGAAGATGCCTGCAAAATGGAGCATGCTGTAAGCGCTACCACTATTGACCGGATTGTTAACTTTATGGAATTTGTTAAAAGTTGCCCGAGGGGCGGGGAAGATTGGCTGGATCTTTTCGATAAATATAGAAAAACCGGGAAGATAGATGGTGGATGCCTTGAGAAGATGAAAAAATTTGCCTATGAATATAATATTAAGATAAAAAACATGGAAAAAAATTAAAAAATACTGGCAACTCTTTTAAGCTTTTTAAATGACTGAATGTAAACGGTTGGAAGGGAATAACATAAATGGGTAGTAACGGATTGGTTAATTTAACTCAAATGAATTCCGGACAAAATGGAATAGTAACTGAAATTCAAGGTGGATTTGGCATGATGGAACGTCTTAATGCCCTTGGAATTATAACTGGAAAGAAAATATCCAAGATTAGCTCTATGGTTGGACGAGGTCCCGTCACTATTGAATTAGATAGGGTTCAAATAGCCATTGGTTTTAACATGGCCAAAAGGATATTAGTGGAAATTGGTCAGATACAATGAAAAAAATATTGCTTGTAGGCAACCCTAATGTGGGAAAGAGTGCACTTTTCTCTCGCCTGACAGGGGTCAGAACAACTGTTTCTAATTATGCCGGCACCACTATAAGCTATACTAAGGGATTTATGAAATTAGCCGGGGAAAAGACAGAGGTCATAGATGTCCCAGGCACGTATACACTGGAACCAGCCAGTAAAGCTGAAAGAATAGCCCTGAAAATGTTAGATGACGGTGATATAGTTATAAATGTGGTCAATGCAACCAATTTGGAAAGAAGCCTCTATCTCACATTACAGCTGTTGGAAAGACAAATTCCTGTTATTATAGCATTAAATCTGTGGGATGATACCAAACATCGTGGAATTCATGTTGATTTAAAAAAACTAATAGAGTTATTAGGCGTGCCGGCTATTCCTACTGTAGCCTTAACAGGCGAAGGTGTTAAGGATTTAGTAGAGAGTATCCCAAGGGCCCTATCCAAAAAAGCTCCCCACCGCAGCCGCAATCAACGATGGACTGAAATTGGAAACATCATAGAGCAAGTCCAACATATTGACCACCGTCACCATACTTTGTTAGAGCGACTGCAAGATGCCAGTGTGAAACCTTTGACTGGAGGAATTATAGGGGCAGTCGTTCTGGCCAGCGCCTTTTTTGTTATTCGTTTTATTGGGGAAAACATAATTAATTACATATTCGACCCCTTGTTTAACAGGTTATGGGCGCCTGTAATACTGAAGCTAAGCAGTATACTTGGAGGAGGTGGTGTTTTACACGACATTGTTGTAGGTAAAATATCCGGTGGTGAGGTAAACTTCGTTGAATCCTTTGGAATCCTATCCAGTGGATTCTACGTGCCTCTGGCAATGGTACTTCCCTACATTATCTCTTTTTACCTTGTCCTTGGACTACTCGAGGATATAGGATACCTTCCCAGGCTTGCCGTGCTAATGGATAGTATTATGCACTGGCTTGGATTACATGGATATGCAATCATCCCTACCCTCCTTGGCCTTGGCTGCAATGTGCCGGCTGTTTTATCTACACGCATACTGGAAAGTAAGAGAGAAAGATTCATTGCATCAACATTAGTGTCCATTGCAGTGCCATGCGCGGCCTTGCAGGCCATGGTATTCGGCCTGGTTGGTAAACACGGAGGCCAATACGTGGCCATGGTCTATGGAACCCTCTTTGTCGTATGGGTCTCAATGGGTATCATACTAAACCGTTCCATAAAGGGTTTTAGTCCAGAGCTATTAATAGAGATACCGCCTTATCGCCTCCCCTTATGGAGTACCGTACTTCAAAAAATGTGGATGAGGATACATGGCTTCTTAGCAGAGGCTATCCCTATAATTCTTAGTTCCATCTTAGTGATAAACATACTTTATGCCCTCGGTGTATTTAATGCAATTGTAAATATAACCGCACCTGTAGTTACTGGCGTTCTCGGACTTCCTAAGGAGGCAGTTACATCTCTAATCCTTGGCTTTCTCCGTAAGGATGTTGCCTTAGGCATGTTAGCACCTCTTACCTTAGCACCCAAACAATTAGTAATAGCAAGTGTGGTGCTGGCCATGTCCTTTCCCTGCATTGCCACGTTTGTTGTTCTACTAAGGGAATTAGGTGTTTCTGGGCTTATTAAATCAACGGGAATAATGATTTCGTCTGCCTTAATAGTGGGCGGTATATTAAACCTTATCCTGTAGTTGTTTTTCTGCAATTATATATATAGTACCCGGCAGGCCAGGAAAAATCATAAAAGTAACTTTTCCTTATTCTCAAAATAGATAATCTCATAATAAACTTTTTACTCATTTTATAGACAAACTTATTTAAATCCCAAAATATTACTAAAGTTTTTAGTTAAAATGCCGATAGAATAAATGACAAAGATAAAAATCATTTGAAAAGGCAAACTTTCCAAAAGGAAGGGACGCAAAGCCACCAGTCTAAGTTCATAAACCATGGATAAGACAGTGGGGTTGCCAAGGTAAATTAAAAAACCCGTCCTCATTTTGGAACGGGTTTTTTAATGGCTATTGATATCTCCCTGCCCCTTAAAATAACCAAGCAGCAATCACCTTAAGATAACTTAATTTTAATAAACAGCAAAGGCCTGTCTTTCGCCATTGATTATTCCTTCACTATTTAAAAATAATACTATTTATGGAATTATAGAAATCATTTAAGGTCGCAATTTTGCCGGTTAGGAAGAATATTTATTTATTGTTCAAAGTAAAATATTTCTCCGATTTACATAAACCGAGATATAAATTTCATTGCATTGTTTTTCGCCTTTTATAATTTGTTTAGTTATATACGAAAATTAAAAAATTCATTTAAGGTATAAAATCAAAATAATTGAAAATCCATTAATTAAATCGAGAAAGTGATTCAATGGATATAAATAAAAAAATTACCGATATCATCCGTGATAAAAGCACACAGTTGCCGACACTCCCTGTAATTATAGAAAATATATTAAAGATAACAGGTGATGATAAAACCTCCTCGGAAGATTTAGCAGCGTTTATAAGTAAAGACCAAGCCATGGTCAATAAAATATTAAAGATAGCCAATTCCGCATATTATGGGCTGTCAAGGAAAGTTAGCTCTCTCTCCCATGCCATAACAATAATTGGTTTTAATGAGGTCACTAATCTTACCATTGGCCTCAACGTATTTTCCATCTTTCAAAAATTAGGAGTACGCGGGATTCTTAATATGAAGGATTTATGGCTTCATTCTATAGGTTGTGCCCTTATAAGTAAAAAAATAGCAAAAAAAACAGGCAAAAGCAATGTTGAGCAGTGTTTTTTAAGCGGTCTTCTACATGATATGGGAAAGGTAATTTTAGCGGTTTATTTTTCAGAAGAGTACAGCACTGTCTTGAGGGACGCAAACGAAAGTCAGGCGCCTCTCCATTTGAAAGAGATAGAAAAATTGGGATTAGACCATGCTATGATTGCAGGAATGCTCATGGAACAGTGGAATTTTCCAGACAGTATTACTATTCCGTGCCGTTTTCACCACAACTCATCTGCCTGCCCCCCATCCTATAGAACTCAGGCTATTGAGATTGAGATAGCCAACAATTTATGTCACAGGGCCGAGATCGGTAGAAGCGGTAACTCAATAATTGGAAATATAGATAAAATACAAGGTAAATTAGGCTTCACTTCAAAAAAACTGGACATCTTCCTAAGCAATTTAATAGAGGAACATACAATTGCCGAGGAATTTTTTACATTAATCTCTTGATATTTTAATTTACTGAAATGACTGAAGACAAAATAAAAAAACTGGAGTATCAAAACAAATTCCTCCGGGAACATATTCGAGAGGTCCAAAGCAGGTTCGAGGATAAAATTGCCGAACTTTCCATGGTAAGTGAAATCGGGGTAGCCTTGTTCCATATCAACAGCTTTGCAGAGGTATGCCAGGTAATTCTTGATGTAACAATAAAAAATACAATTGCGCAGAATTGCTCAATAATGCTTATGGATTACGAGAAAGACAGCCTCTTTCTTGTGGCAGCCACAGATCCGGCAAAAAATAACTTTATACTTAATGGAAAAAATGTTTTATCGAAAGATGGAGTCCGTTACTATTTTAAAACCGGCCAAGGAGTAGCAGGGCATGCAATCCTTAAGAAAAAACCTGTCCTTATCCAAAACACAAAAAAACCATCCTCCTTTACTGCATCCCCCAAAAGCCCGGTAAAGATAGGAAGTCTCCTTTCAATCCCCCTGATCATAGAAGGAAAACCATTTGGTGTTCTCAATCTCAGCCATGCAAATTTAAATGTATTTAGCTCAAACGACGTAAATTTTCTAAAAATTATTGCTAATTTTGTCTCTCTGTCGCTTTACAGCGCACTCAACTATGAAAAATTACAATACTCAGAGGAAAAATACAGGGCTCTTTCTGAAAGTTCAAACGATGGTATTTCAATTATTCATGACGAGGTATCCGTGTACGCCAACAAAAAATACCAGGATATGACCGGTTATAAGCTTGAGGAGCTAAAAAAGATTCCTTTTCAAAAACTGTTGGATACCTCAGATACCTTGAATGGTATTGATCATGTTAATGCACTCCTTGATTTTACATCTCCCAATACACAATTCGAAACAAAACTCATCAGCCGCGAAAATAAAAAAATTGATGTAGAAATAAATTCTTCTGTCATATTTTATAATTACAGAAAGGCTATCATAATATCTGTGCGAGATATTACTGATAGAAAAACAATGGAGAAAAAATTACAGCAGGCTGAAAAAATGGAGGCTATAGGGGGGCTTGCAGGAGGAGTGGCCCATGATCTTAACAACATCCTTTCCGGCCTTGTAAGTTATCCCGAGCTCTTGTTAATGGACATCCCCAAAAACAGCCCTATGCGAAAATCTATCCTGCTTATACAAAAATCTGGAGAAAAGGCTTCTTCGATTGTCCACGATCTTCTTATATTAGCCCGTAGAGGGTTTTCCAATGTAAAAGAAATAAATTTGAATCAAATTATTTTAGATTACATGAAAAGCAAGGAATATCAAAAATTAAGATTATACTATCCAGAGATTCACATTGATAAGGAGTTGGAACCGAACGTATGGGAAATAATTGGGTCTAATATTACCCTACTGAAAACCCTTATAAATTTAGTGTCCAACGCAGCTGAGTCTATGTCTGATAAGGGAGTTATTTTTATTTCTACAAAAAACAAACACATAGACAAGCGGACAAAAGCCTACGAGTACATTGAAAAGGGTGATTACGCTGTCTTAACTGTATCTGACACAGGCGCAGGCTATTCCCAAAGGCATATAGAAAAAATATTTGAACCGTTTTACATTAAAAAGGCGCTTGGAAAGGCCGGGTCAGGATTAGGTATGGCCGTTGTATGGGGAACAGTAAAAGACCATAATGGCTCTATTGATATTAAAAGCACTCAAGGGAGAGGAACATCCATAATGCTTTATTTCCCGGCACACATAAAAAGGCAACTATCAAATACATATAGTCTTTCCGTTAATAACTATACGGGCAAAGGAGAATCAATTTTAATTGTCGATGATGTTGGTGAGCAACGAGAAATCGCATCGGAAATCTTAAACAAATTAGGTTACTCTGCAGTATCTAAATCAAGCGGTGAAAGAGCAGTTGACTACCTGAGAAATAATTCCGTAGATTTAATACTCCTGGATATGATTATGGATCCAGGGATTGATGGACTTGAGACCTATAAAAGAATTCTCAAATTTAATCCTCACCAAAAGGCAATAATGGCCAGTGGTTTTTCCGAAACAGACAAGGTTAAAGAGGCCCAAAAACTTGGCGTAAAAACTTATATAAAAAAACCATATTCTATAGAAAGCTTGGGAATGGCTATAAGAGCTGCATTAGACAAAAAATAATATTTTTCAAAGCAAACAAGATACCTGAAAAACAACCGCCTCGATATTATCTACCTCCATTAAAGCTTTAACACCTCATTAATTATATAAAACCGGATAACTCTTAGAATAGACCGTTAAAACGAAATTATTTTATTCTCAAACACTTATTTATACTCAATCTTTTTTATTAAAATGCTGCGGGAAAAATTTGTCTTGTAAATACAACAAACAACCATTATTATTTAAGGTAACCATTCATTCTTAAAGGCATACAATAATACAATGAGATATATAAATTAAGAAGGAAAATAAAATGGATATCCGTAAATGTTTTGAAACCCTTGACCTTGACATCAATGCTTCATTAGACGAGGCAAAACAGGCGTACAAAGATACAGTTAATGTTTGGCATCCAGATCGTTTCTCTCATAATCAGAGATTAAAACTAAAGGCTGAGAAAAAATTGAAGGAAGTTAATATTGCCTATGAAGAAGTAAAATTATTTTTATCTTCAAAAAAAATGAAATATTACCAGAATAAGGCAGGTGAAGAAAATAAATATAATGGCACGACATGGGCAAAAAATGATGCCCAAACTAATAATAGGCCGGGGTATCATGACAACAATATAAATGCTGAAAATAAGGATATAACAGAACATACTGTTGAGGTTGGAACAGACATTGCTTTAAGATTATGGTCCTATCTTTCTAAGACTTTCCGCCAAGTCATAAACACTCAGATTCAAAACTTTAAAACGGAAACGACGAAAGAAAATTCAAGAAACACAAATCATAGAACATGGCAAAACAGTGGGAGGGGGAAAGGTATGGGCAAAACGAATGGTTCAGGCATGGGCAGAGGAAGAGGCAGAAGGAGATAAAAGAGGTACATTCCATGTTATAAACTTGTTGCAGCGTCCTTTAAAACAAAATGCTTGTTATAACAACTAAAAAATTGATGGTCTCGCAAAAAGCCCTTTTGGTTACTGATGATGACCATTTTAAAAAAATCTTTTGATGTGTTTATCAAAAGTTAGATATTATTGATATTTCTGTAATATTTTACTTGCCCCGTCATCTAAAAGTCTATGTGCTAAGGTTGCCCCAAGCTCCTTAGCATTTTCTGGCAATCCAATAATCACATCTCTGAATACAGTTTTACCATCAAGATCTGCTACAAGACCATCGAGATAAAGGTGGTCACCCTTCAGTCTTGCAAGCCCGCCAATGGGAATTTGACATCCACCTTGCAATTCCAAAAGCAAGGATCTTTCAGCCTCTAACTCCATCCTTGTCGCATAATGGTCCAAAAACGCCAATAAATCTCTTGTTTCTATGTCATCCTCTCGCAGCTCAAGTCCCAAGGCTCCTTGCCCCAGAGCAGGAAGCATTATATCAACAGAGAAACAATGAGTAATAATATCCTCAAGGCCTAATCTTTTCAAACCGGCTGCAGCTACAATAATAGCCTGAAGATCAGGCTTTTTTAATTTTTTAACCCTTGTATCTATATTTCCCCTTAACGGCAAAATCTTAAGGTCAGGTCTAAATCGTAGAATCTGGGCAGAACGTCTTAGACTGCTTGTGCCTACAGAGGCACCTTCAAATAAATCTTCAATGGGAATATTTCCAGTAGATATAAAAGCATCACGAGGGTCTTCTCTGACAGGGATAATGCCAATAGTCAAATTATTGGGCAATACAGCGGGAACATCCTTCAAACTGTGGACGGCTAAATCTATCTCTTTTCTAATTAAGGCCTCTTCTATCTCCTTGACAAATAAACCCTTCCCTCCAATTGTGCTTAATGGTCTGTCAAGAATCCTGTCTCCCTTTGTCTTGATCTTAATCAAATTAATCTTTAAATCAGGATATCGGGCTGATATGTTATTCATAACCCATTTCGCTTGAGCAATCGCCAACTGACTTGCCCTTGTACCAATTGCTATAGTGTTTTTCATGGTTTAAGTTTTATCATATAGGATTATATCCTTCCTGTTAAAATGTAAATTCTTAGATCCACATTTGAGATTATAGATTCACATCATAATTTATTTAATGAAAAATTTATTAAACATGATTAAAAAAACTATCCTGCATCAGCGATCTTGCCATATCTAAATCCTGGGGTGTTGTAATTTTCATATTGTGCTTTTCCCCTTTGATTATATTTACCGGTATACCTATTTTCTCAATAAGAAAAGAATCGTCAGTTGCATCTTCCCAGCTTTGTGTAATGGCCTCTTTATGGGCCAGGCTAATATCATCCCACCTAAAAATCTGGGGTGTTTGAATTGACCAAAGGCGGCTTCTATCAATTGACCTTAAAACAATACCATGATCATCTATCTCTTTAACCGTCTCTGCAATGGGGAGGCCAGGGATAACCGCTCTAAAATCTTTTGCAGCTTCAACAACCCTTCTTATAAGGTCATCAGTTACTAAAGGCCTAACACCATCATGAATAAGAACCCACTTGCAGGAATCAGCAACGGTCTCAATTCCTCGCCTTACTGAATCTTGTCTCCTTCTCCCTCCGGAAACAACCCTTAAAACCTTGCTAAGGTTATATTTTTCTACAATCTCTCGACGACAATAATTAATATCAACCTCAGGTGCTACAACTACAATCCTGTCAATTAAATCACATCGTTGGAGATGATCTAATGTGACTGCCAGAATCGGTTTTCCACATAGCTCTAAAAACTGCTTTGCCTTTTTTTCCCCCATCCTTACACCAAATCCTGCAGCTGGGACAACTGCGATTGTCTGGTATGGAAAGGCAATGTTCCTTTTATTGGCCATTTCTGTCAACAAATCTCATCTCTTAGAGATTTCTAATAATCAGAATTTTTTGATCTCATGCGTGGGATAATTTTCTTGAAGTTTTTCTTACCCTGTTTATCTTCCTCCGAAAAATATTTACCATTCTCTTATCTTTAACCTTCCTGGCTTCTTCCCTCTTTTCTTTAAATTTAATAATTTTGGCCTTCAGGTCTTTAATTGTAACATCCGATTTTTTAATGGCTTTTTTTTCTTTAATGCCCCTTGCCTTCTTTATTGCTGATAAAAGCTCGGCCTTCTTCATTGCGCTGACTCCAACCAATTCTTCTATATCAGCTGCCGCCTCCCTTAACTCCTTAACCGTCATCCTGTCTAAATCTTTTCCACCTTCTACTTCTTTCTTTTCTTCTTGTTCCATGCTTTCCTCCTCCCATAATAAAAAATGCAAGGCCCAAAAGTGGAAGTATTATTTACTACTCTCCACCTTGCCCCCTATGGAATTTTTTCTTTAGATCACAAATGCCAACTATCCTAAAAATCTTTTAACCACAAAAATACCTCATATTACTCTTTCTTAAAAAACGGCTTAAACAGATCAATAGGTATAGGAAACAGCGTTGTTGAATTATTTTCCGCCGACACCTCCTTCAGGGTCTGCAGATACCTTAATTGCAGGGCAGCAGGATATTCCTCTATAATTTTAGCGGCCTCCGACAACTTAGTAGCCGCCTGCAATTCACCTTCGGCGTTAATAACCTTTGCCCTTCTCTCTCTTTCCGCCTCCGCCTGTTTTGCCATAGACCTCTGCATCTCCTGGGGAAGGTCAATGTGTTTAACCTCTACGGTTGACACCTTAATACCCCAGGGATCTGTGTGTTTATCAAGTATACCCTGCAAAGTGCTATTTATCTTCTCCCTCTCTGATAAAAGATCGTCCAATTCCACCTGCCCGCATACACTTCTTAATGTCGTCTGGGCAAGCTGAGATGTGGCAAAGAGGAAGTTTTCCACCTCGATAATTGCGTTATTTGGCTCCATAACCCTGAAGTATATTACAGCATTCACCTTGATTGAAACATTATCCTTTGTAATAACATCCTGGGGAGGAACATCCATGGCTACAAGACGAAGGCTAACCTTAACAATCTTATCAATAATGGGTATAATGATAATAAGGCCGGGCCCCTTTGTTTTTATTACCCTCCCCAATCTAAATATAACACCCCTTTCATACTCTCTAAGGACCTTAATGGCCGCGCTCAGAAAGAGCATGAGCAGTACTATTGCAAGAATATAAAACATGACAACCTCCTTTGATTGATAAATATCTAATTATTACCGATGATGGTCCTTCATTGCTATCTTTTCAACTATCAGCTCAAGTCCTTTTGAGCCTGTAACCTGCACCTTCTCCCCCTGTTCAGCCACCTCATCGCATATGGCCCTCCAGTATTCTCCATGAACAAATATTGTACCAGCCGGATCAATTCTTTTCTCTACAACACCGGTCTCGCCAATTAATCCATCCATCCCTCCTTTTGGCCTGCTGGAATAGGCCCTGTAAGCAAGATAGGAAACGCCGACAAAAAAACCTCCTATTAGAAGTATGGTAGGCATCATCAGTTGCAATGAAACTCCAACATTTTCAAAAAGCATTATAGAGCCAAGGGTGAGAGAGATTAAACCAGCCAAGGACAAAAGACCATAGCTGGTTACCTTGATTTCTGCAATAAAAAAAATAATAGCCAGGGCTATAAGGAGAAGTCCGGCATAGTTTACCGATAGTGTCTGAAATGAAAAAAAGGCCAGCACAAGTGAAATTGCACCAACCACGCCCGGGAGAATGGCACCTGGATGAGACAGTTCAAAATAAAGACCTGCAAGGCCAATCATCATTAGTATGTAGGCTATATTTGGGTTACTTATAGTATTTAGTATCCTGTCCCTCCAGCCTGGCGGAAAATATATCAAGTGAAGGTCTTTGGTGGCTAATATCACTTTGCCTTTGTCAAGCTCAACGTCTCTGCCGTCTAATATCCTTAAAAGATCAGGTATGTCACCGGCTATAAAATCAACTACCTTGTTTTTTACCGCCACTTCCGATGTAATGCTGACGCTTTCTCTGATGGCCTTCTCAACCCAATCTTCATTTCTTCCCCTATCTTTTGCAATACTCCTTGCATACGCAACCATATCATTGACTACCTTCTCCGACATAGTCTTATTGATCTCTTTACCATCAGCGCTAACAGGGTGTGCAGCTCCTATATTAGTCTGTGGCGCCATAGCAGCTACATGGGCCGCTATAGTTATCATTACGCCGGCAGATGCCGCCCTTGCCCCCCTTGGCGCCACATAAACCACAACCGGTATGGACGCATTCAATATATCCTTTATAATTGCCCTCATAGAGGGATCCAAGCCGCCGGGGGTGTCTAATCTGATAATAACCAATTTATAATTGCCGACTTCCGCCTTTTCTATTCCCCTTGTCACAAACTGTGCTGTACCCGGGCTAATAATTCCCTCAAGCTCAATTA
>CBFDCD010000046.1:0-11335 GCA_965603225.1 uncultured bacterium | reverse complement strand
CCGGCCAGAAAAAAAATAATTACTAATCTTTTTTACATTTATCATAATAAATTATTGGGAGGAAAAGGAATGTGTGAGGCAAATGCATATCTTTTAAAAGATGGGGAAGAAAAGCTTATAATGAAAAGTGTTGATACGCTGAGACCTGAGGAAAAGGGAATATATATTCAGAATATTTTTGGTGAGCAGCAAACAATTAAGGCAAGAATAAAGGAGATGCACCTTGTAGACCATAGGATTTTGTTTGAAGAAGATTAGACTACGGAAATAATATGAGGCATAGTATAAACCTTCGCGGTTTTACAGTTTAGGGTTAGAGATAAAGGTCGAAATAATAAACAGTTTCAATAAGATGTAACCCTCTAAGCACTTAAAAAAATGAAGAAATTTATAGCGTATTTTATTGAGTACATAAAATCGGAAAAGGGATATTCTCCTCATACAATCAGGAACTATGAAAGTGATATAAAACAGTTTTCTGATTTTGTTGCAGACAAAAGAGGTTTAAAAAATCATTACTCTGAGATTGGCCTTATAGATTACATGATGATTAGAGAGTATGTGGGGGGATTATTTTATAAATGCAGACGTTCTACAATTGCAAGAAAGCTTTCCGCCCTTAAATCATTTTTTAGGTATTTAGAGTTGAGAGGATTATCCCAAAAAAACCCAGCAGCTGAAATAGGTACCCCTAAATTAGAGAAACATATCCCTGTTTACCTTTCTGTTGATGAAATTTTTGTCCTTTTAAACCAGCCTGATAGCAAAAAAGAATTAGGCCTTAGGGATTTGGCCGTGATAGAGTTGTTGTATTCATCTGGAATAAGGGTAAGTGAGCTTGTATTCTTGGATATAGAAAAATTGGATTTTGAATCTCGCCTGGTGAAGGTCTTCGGTAAAGGCGGGAAAGAAAGGATTATACCAGTTGGCAAGAAGGCCGTTGCCGCTGTTGTGGATTACCTGAAAAACACAGAGAAAATACGAAAAAGGAAAGGTTATGGCACAAGAAACGGTCCTCTTTTTCTTAATTATCGAGGGGAAAGAATTTCCGCAAGGAGCATAAATAGGATAATCAAAAAACACTCAAGGGATAGCGGTCTAATGACAGATATTAGCCCCCATTCAATACGTCATACATTTGCAACACACCTATTAGACGGAGGTGCGGATTTGAGATCAATTCAGGAATTTTTAGGCCATGTAAGTCTTTCCACTACGCAAAAATATACCCATGTAAGTATAGATAGGCTAATGGAGGTATATGATAAATCTCATCCAAGGAGCTGATTGAAGTTGTTATTTATTAAATAGAAGAGGAGTTGAATCAAATGATTAAAGGGACTACAATACTGTCTATAAGAAAGGCAGATCAGGGAGTGATGGCAGCAGACGGACAGGTTACAATGGAAGATACAATTATGAAGCAAAGGGCCAAAAAACTCCGATTTATGTATAACGACCAGGTGTTGGTTGGATTTGCAGGGGCTACAGCGGATGCATTTTCTCTATTTGAAAAATTAGAGGGAAAACTTGAGAAATACAATGGAAACTTGCCAAGATCTGCAGTAGAACTGGCAAAAGACTGGAGAACGGACAGGATACTTCGAAGGCTGGAAGCCCTGCTTATTGCTATGGATAATGAACACACCTTTATATTATCAGGTAATGGTGATGTAATTGAACCGGATGGAGATATCGCTGCTATTGGCTCAGGCGGTCCTTATGCTTTAGCTGCTGCCAGTGCCCTTATGGCTCATTCAGAGTTAGATGCAAAAGATATCGCCATGGAATCAATGAAAATTGCAGCGTCAATATGCATATATACCAATGAGGAATTTGACATAAAAACCTTGCCAGATGTGGAAAATTAAATTTGATGTATAGGTTGAGAAAGTGTATTTTTAACATGGAGATCCAATGACAAAGAAAAATGCAGTTGAAAATGAGCATGGGGTTTTAACTCCAAGAGAAATTGTTTCAGAGTTAGATAAATATATAGTAGGACAGGATAACGCAAAACGGTCTGTAGCCGTGGCCCTTAGGAATAGATGGCGGAGGCAGCAGGTTTCTAAAGAGTTGAGAGACGAGATAGCCCCTAAGAATATTATTATGATAGGCCCTACAGGCGTTGGAAAAACTGAGATTGCCAGACGTCTTGCCAGATTGGCAAATTCACCATTTCTAAAGATTGAGGCCTCGAAGTTTACAGAGGTTGGATATGTAGGAAGAGATGTGGAGAGCATGATAAGGGATTTGACTGAACTGGCCGTGAGTATGGCCAAAAAAGAGGCACAGGAAAAGGTTCGGATTAAGGCAATTGAGCTGACAGAAGAGAGGCTACTGGATATACTTCTCCCAAAACCAAAAAAGGAAATCCAAAAAAACCCTGAGGATAAGAGAGAGGGAATGCTTGAGGTAGTAAGGCAGGAGTCTGATGGGAAAAATTCCACAAGGGAGAAGCTTAGGAGACTTTTAAGAAAAGGCAAACTTGATTCAAGATACGTTGAATTAGAGGTTAATGATAAGCCTTTTCCCTTTGTAGAGATATTTTCAGGCGCTGGCCTGGAGGAAATAGATGTCAACGTAAAGGAGATTTTTGGACAGATAATTCCATCAAAGACCAAAAAAAGAAAGGTTAAGGTCAAGGATGCAGCTGATATAATCGCAGAGCAAGAGGCCCAAAAACTTATTGACTTTGACAAGGTTGTTGAAGAGGCTATTCGAAGAACCGAACAGAATGGAATAATATTTTTAGATGAATTAGATAAGATAGTAGGAGGTGATTCTACTTCTGGACCGGATGTTTCACGGGAAGGGGTTCAAAGGGATCTTCTCCCCATAGTAGAGGGATCAACGGTTCTTACAAAGTATGGCATGGTAAAGAGCGATCATATTCTATTTATAGCCTCTGGGGCCTTTCACGGCAGCAAACCATCGGATCTTTTACCTGAGTTACAGGGGCGATTTCCAATAAGGGTAGAGCTTGATTCCCTTACAGAGGAGGATTTTGTTTTGATACTAACAGAGCCGCAAAATGCGCTGATAGTGCAGTACACGGCCTTATTGGATACAGAAGGTGTATCGTTGGAGTTCACAGATGCAGCCTTAGCCCAGATAGCAAAAATGGCCTATGAGGCAAATAACACTATGGAAAATATAGGCGCACGACGGTTGCATACTGTAATGGAGAATCTCTTAGATGAGATATCTTTTGACGCATCGGAAATGAAAGGCAAACATATAACCATTGATGAGGATAATGTTAAAGAGAAGCTTAGCGGGATACTTGAGGATACAAACCTTAGCAGATATATTTTATAGGAATTCTCTTTAAAAGGTACTTTTAAATGAACAAAGGATTGGACAGGGCAAGGATACTTATTGAAGCACTCCCTTATATAAGGGAATTCAACAACAAGATTATGGTTATTAAGTATGGCGGCCATGCAATGGTTGATTCCAATCTTAAGAGAGACTTTGCCCTGGATATTATTCTGATGAAATATGTCGGCCTAAACCCTGTAGTTGTCCATGGGGGCGGACCTCAAATCGGAGAGTACCTTAACAAAATGGCAATTAAATCAAGTTTCATTGACGGCCACAGGGTTACTGATGAGACCACGATGGATATTGTTGAAATGGTACTCGCCGGCAAGGTTAACAAGGAGATTGTAGCGACTATAAATCAGCACGGCGGTCAGGCAGTAGGTTTATCCGGAAAAGATGGACAGCTTATAACTGCGAGAAAATTAAAGCTTGTATCAAATGCACATAAAAAGGCTGACAGTGCGGATAACCCGCCTGAGATAATAGATATTGGAATGGTAGGAGAGGTTGTTTCAGTGAACAACCGTGTATTAAAAAGCCTCATGGATAATCAGTTTATACCAGTTATAGCGCCAGTCGGTGTTGGGAAAAAAAATGAAACATATAATATAAATGCAGATCTTGTTGCTGGTCACATCGCATCATCTTTAAAGGCCAGGAAACTTATTCTTTTAACGGATGTTGAGGGTGTAATTGACGGGCATGGTAATCTTATCGCAAGCCTGAACGTGGAGGATGTTAGAAATATGATAGCCAATGGTGATATAACAGGGGGCATGATACCTAAACTTCAGTGTTGCCTTAAGGCCCTTGAAAGTGGGGTGGAAAAGGCCCATATAATTAATGGAACGAAGGAACATGCCTTATTGTTAGAGATATTTACAGATGAGGGGGTAGGCACGGAGATAGTTCCTGATTAGCATTGAATAATAATTCAGCAAATGACCAGTCTTAGGCCTCGGCCTACAATAATCGGCTTGTCTGTTTTATATAGCAATAAATTTATAAAAGTGGGTGTTACGTTTCCCTTTGTGTTTTTAAAGACATGATTTTTTAATGAGCACACAAACTAAAACGGTAAAATTTAGCATTAAGGAACATAAGTATAGAAAGGGAGTAAATGCACGAAATTTAATATCATTCAGGGTTGTGGTCAAGGAGACCGATCTCCTGATCAGTGCTTCCTGTGATCTTGTTAAAAAAGCCAAGGATATTGTATATAATTATAGACGGCAATTGGAGGATTATATAAAAGATAATCCGGATTTTTTTTCAACACTCCTCCCATACCCACAGGATTTATTTGCACCCATAATAGTGAAACAAATGATATCTTCCACAAGGAAATTCGGGATAGGGCCCATGGCAGCAGTAGCCGGAGCTATGGCTGAATTTGTTGGTGAAGAACTGCTCAACTACTCAGAAGAGATTATTGTTGAAAATGGGGGGGATATATTTCTAAAAACAAAAAATCCGGTTACAGTGTCTATATTTGCGGGAAAATCCAAATTTAACAAGAAATTAGGCATTGCCATGCATGCAGAACAAATGCCCGCAGGTATCTGTACATCCTCATCTACTATAGGACACTCCCTCTCTCTTGGTAATGCCGATGCAGTGTGCATTGTCGCAGAGTCTTCATCAATTGCGGATGCTGCGGCTACGGCGCTTGGAAACAGAATAACAGGCACCTTGAGGCTCAATAAGGAAATTGAATTGATTAAAGATTATAAGGAGATTAGAGGTGGCGTAGTGATTGTTGGTAATGCAATGGCAACATGGGGGGATATAGAGCTGACAAATACAAATTAATAAAGGTAAAACCGTTCGCGGTTCAAAGGTTCAAGGTTCAGAGGCTAATTGTTTTACAGTTTTCTACATATTTTTGCTTTTAACTTCAGCACAAATTAGCTTGGCGTATCATAAAAATCCAATGAATCCTGCATTAGACTCAGAATCGAAGTATTGATTCAGGAGAATGTAATATGTCATGCCCCCACTAAATCAGTCTAAGCTTAAACCCTGAACCTCTGAACCTCTGAACCCCTGAACGGTTATTTTATGTCCAGGCTATAGTTAGCTCAAGTAGAGGACGCGAGGTTATGTAGATTTTATGAAAGATATGGTAAATTTTCTCTTTGAAATTGGGATGTTAAAAAAAACACCAAGGACTGGATACCAATTTTTAGGGACAGGCAGTGAGTCGGTTGCTGAACATTCGTTCAGGGCTACAGTTATTGCGTATTTGCTGGCAAAAAATCACAAAGAGGCAGACATTCAGAAGGTTGTATTAATGACCCTTTTCCATGACTTTCATGAGGCCAAAACAGGTGATCATAACTATGTAAATAAAAGATATGTTACTATTGATGAGGATAGGGCTATTGATGATTTTGCTAAAAAACTTCCCTTCGGCAATGAGGTTGTATCCTTTATCAATGAATTTAACTCAATGAAAACACTTGAAGCACAATTATCTCAGGACGCTGATCAACTGGATTTTATATTAGAGCTAAAAAGGCAGCAGGATCTGGGCAACAAATCAGCTGCTGAATGGTTAAAGTACTCGATTAAAAGGCTTATAACTGACTTTGCTAAAGACATGGCAGATGAGATAATGAATACCGACAGTAGCGATTGGTGGTTTAAAAAAAAGGAAGAGTTATGGATTAATGGACCAGATGGCATCTATAAAAATAAATAGCTATCAACCAGGGCTAAAGAGAAGACATATCATCCCATTAACATTTCTTTTATCAGTTGTAATCCATATCATTACCTTTATTGCCGTCCAGGGAGTTTTACCGGATAATCTGTTCAGCGATAGGCTCATGACCTATAAGGTAGATTTAATAATGCCCTCTCCTAAAGAGATGAGGGAAAATAAAAAAAAGAGTTTGCCTGATAATAAACAAATTAAAAAAAAATCACAAACACAGGCCAAAGAGGCGACAATATCTCTGGATACCGACGATGAAAACTATGCACCATATGCAACGGTTATAAAAGAGAGGATATTTTATCATTGGGTTTACCCATTATCAGCCCAAAACAGTAATATGCAAGGAGATCTCCTCATAGCCTTGAGGCTTGATAATAACGGAAATCTTATTGACTGTAATATAATCCAACCTTCTGGATATAAAATTCTTGATGAACATGCCCTTAAGGCTATAAGGACGGCAAACCCATTTCCTCCATTTCCAGACAGCCTAAACCTCCAATTCCTAAACATTAACGCCTCTTTTTCATATCAATTAAACTTTAAATAAAAAGTAAAACAGCAAATCTATCTCGACTGAAATGTGTTCATGGCCTCCTGTATGATTTCCTCTTCACGACCAAAATACCGTGGAGAAAAATGAAAGGTTGTTAAATCCTTAACTCCTGCCTTTGCACCTATCAAACCAGCCTCTTTAGCAGTAAGGTGATACTTCATTTTCGCCATGTTTCTATCTTTTTCTAAGAAGGGGGCCTCAATAAAAAGGTGAGTCGAATTCCGGGCTAATTTCACGGCCTTTTTTATATTCTCATGGCTTCCTATTATGTCGGTAATATAGGTAATTTTTTGCCCCGGTGATATCCTTGCAATTTTATCGATTAATGTATCCATAGGAAATAATTTTTCCTTTATGTTTTGATTTTTTTCCTTCCATACCACCATAAACATTTGGCCGGAATCTTGCCCTTCGTATACTGCATTTTTGAATTCCTTAATCCATGGACCTACTAAAAGATCAAGTTCCTTAAGCCCCTCCTTAATTATATTTATTGAAAAATTTTCTTTTAGTGACAGCCCTATACTGTCAATCTTATGATCCAGCAGAACTGCATTAACTGAGAAGGATTGCTCGGAAAGCAGTGTCCCTGTAAAGGGTAACTTTTCTGGTGGGCTGAGTGCCTTAAATCTGTCTCTACTTTTATATTTCTGAACAAAGATATATTTTTCATGTACTTCTGTAACAACTAAAGAAAGGGTATTCTCATAATTTTCTATGAGGTTCCAGGCGTAGGCATTTAATTTTGCCTCCACATTTTGGATGAAGCCGGAAGGGCCATAAAGATGTATTGTCTTATCACGGCCCAGTAAATGACGAAGTAAGAAATCAAACCCTATAAAATGATCCATATGAGTATGGGTTATAAAGATATGGCTGATTTTTAAGATATCCCTGGCGGAAAGTGTTGATAAATCGCCCAGGTCAAAGAGGATGGCCCTTTTTTTAAAAAGAAACGGAATAAAAAGCCCTGGATCTGAAAATGGATCGTTTACTAACCTTGGGTGAAATGCTGGCTTCATAAGTGCAAAAACCTGTAATTCTATGAATCTCTGTAAGAGCGATTAAAATTTATTACACAGAACATTATTGATAATACGGATAGTGTAAAAAAACTATCTTCTGATTCCAATTGAAAAATATAGAATAAGTCACTCTATCAAGAAAGACAAATCTCAATATAAACACAAATAGTTTTTATTATTTATAGCCCTGAGGACTTGCTTCAGGGTCATTTGCTAAATTTCGGCCTATTGTACTATAATGTCCAAGTTTTTTCCATTCTTGAGGTTTACAAGCCCCTCTTCACAAATTCTCAAAAATGGAATCGCTGCGCCTGTAAGTGTGATGAGGGTGAGAAAAGGGTCATCAAATGGGCATCCAAGGTTTTTTGTGATATTTTTTATATCATCCATCTTCTTTGCAATTTTGCTTAATGGCATATCGGACATAACACCAAATATGGGTAGTGGAATTTCCTCTATTATTTTTTCTTTGGCATAGACAACAGCCGCTCCTTGCAATTCATGAATCCTGTTAACAGCACCAGCCATATCTTTTTCATTTTCCCCCACAACAATGATATCCGATGTATCCCATGCTGCACTGCATGCAATTGCCCCAGTGGTTAAATGGAATCCCCTTATAAGTCCGACAAACATCTTTCCAGGGAAAAACCTTCTATCTATTGCCGCTACCTTAAGTATATCCTTGCCGGTATCTGACATAATTTCACCATTAATGACAGGCCTGGATATTACAATTTCCTTGGTTACAAGATCTGTAACCTGGTCTATCACCCTAACATTTACGTGAGAGAGGTCTGTTTTTATCTTAATAGAAAAATCAGATGGCATAAGATCGCCTGGAAGATGGATGCTGTTTCGGCTTTCAATGGAAAACATATGCTTTCTTGGACCAACTATTATGTTTCCATCACTGACAATAATTTTTCCCTTGCTTATCACCTGCTCTGCCTTAATAGATCTAATATTAGGTATAATGAGAATATCAGCATATTTACCGGGAGCAATCCCTCCGACCATACTATCAAGAGCAAAGTGCTCTGCTACATTTATGGTAGACATTTGAATTGCATGTACAGGATCAAACCCACAGTCAATTGCCTTTTGAACTACAGATTCCATATACCCGTTCTCAATTAAATCCTTTGGTTCTATACCATCAGTTACTAAAATGAGTCTCCTGAAATCAATATCTGAATCCTTGATGCTGCATATAGCATCAAGATCGCTCCGTATGCTTCCCTCTCTTATCATGACATACATTCCGAGCCGTAAACGTTCCAATACCTCCTCGCTGTTTATAGGCTCATGACAGGAGGAAATTCCCGGGATTGCATACGACATAAGCTTTCCGCCTTTTGCGCCTGCAGAATGCCCTTCTAATGTTTTATTAGAGTTAATGGTTTCCTGAAAGATGGGGAGGTGATCTTTCGGCTTCTGGAGGACTGTTTGCCAGTAAGATTCACCTAAGCCGACAATGTCATCTCTTGCAAGAAGCTTTTTTAGGGTATCTATCGAAATACCCCGGGCCTTTTTGCTTATAGATGCCATAAATGGTGCAGTGGCAAATATTTTTATAGGTTGGTCATTGAGAGAATTGAGAAAATCAACTACACCGTTATAACCTAATATTGGAAATGCCTCCATTGTCTCAGTTATAATGGTTGTTGTGCCGCCAACCATGCCATATTTAAGAAACTCGTATACATTGGACATCCAGGCGAGATGGGTATGGCCATCAATGAGACCTGGAATAAGGGTTTTGCCAGCTGCATCAATGATTTTTGTATGAGGTCCTATAGTGTATTCCGGTTCCTCTCCAACGTAGGCTATCCATTCCCCTTTAATTGTCACTGCCCAACGGTGCAATAATTCGCCAGTATATACATTGACAATGGAGGCGTTTACAATAGCGATGTCCGCCTTTTCTTTGCCAAGTGTAACATTCATCAACTCCTCTGTCCGGTTTATTCCTGCAATAGATAGTATATTACGTGAGGTCATCTTGAAATCTCCTTGCATTCTAATGTGATTAATTTATGTTTTCGATTAAATCATTTTTTTGAGTTTCAAAAGATGTTTTCTGTTGATTTGGCTGAGCATGCTGTTGAAGAATTTGCTGTAGTGCTTGATATTATTGAGGCACTTGGGGCGTCACAATTTCATCGGTTACCCAATGGGTAAGATCATATAGTTCTGATACATTCATATTTAATTCCTTTTTTCACATAACGTCCGGTATCACTGGAAACAAGCAATATTACCGACCAAGGTTATTGGTAGCTGTGAGCTTGGATAACTGACCAAGATCATTTGAAAAACCGCGCTGCTTGTTTTCCAGTGAATACCATTGTTAGCTAATTATTACTGTGGTTTCGGGATTATGAATACATTTCGATGAATTCTTTTGGCGATAATATTTCTATATTAATATATTTTTTGATATTCTTAAGATGTTTATCACCAGATACTATAATTTTACAATCAAGAGCAACAGCACACTCAATAAATTTATTGTCGTCTGGATCTTCTTCGACAACGGATAGTGTTGGTGTTTTAGCCGTGAAAATAGAGTTATATCCTTCTGCAAATAATTTAGTAAGCTTCCGAATTTCATTTTTATCTTTTAATCCAAGACGGTTTAGGACTTCAAGGTATTCCTCCACTACCTCTTGAGATAAGCATAGAATTATGTGACCCTCTTTCCACTGATTAATAATTTTTCGTGGGATTCCACCAAAAAATGAAGAAATAAAAACATTTGTATCAATAACGACTTTACGCATTCTTTGACCGTGCGAGTTTTATAGCTTCTTCAATATCTGATTCATTGACATTTTCTTGGGATAGCTTTTTCCCTATTGAATTCCATAAATTATCAATATAAGCTCCCATGTCTCTTTCTTTTGTGTAATTTTCCAAGAGTTCACGGACAAGCTCACTCAAGCTTTTACCTTCTGATTTCGCCAAGTTGATCACTTTGTTTTTTAAGGTTGGCTCAACTCTTATTATCATTTGTGTGGTCATATGATTACCTCATTATCCAGTCATTATGAGAGGATTTATATACAAGAATGCTATTTTGTTGTTTAAAATTGACTAATTTCAAACGTATAACTATATATACAAAATATACAACACTGAGAAGGAAGTCAAGAGCGATTTAAATTCTTTGAAATTTGATTTTTGGAAAGGACCGGGTAGGTCAGGGGCGTTACCGCCCCTTCCCCCCCTAAGAACCGTACGTGATAGTTTCCCATCATACGGCTCAAGCCTCTCAAAAGGCAGCCCTTGGGGGGCTGCCCGGCTGTTAAACCTCCTAAGCGGCCTTCATGACCCGTAGTTCACGGGCCGACATAGCCGCCAGTAATTTGCTCTCCTTATTATTTCTTCTACGCCAGAAGTACCTGGCATATTCTTGCAAATAAGGATTTGCATCGGCCTTTATCTTGATGTATCTTCGGATACCAATGGCGTGCAACTTTATAACCTCATAAACCATTGTTTTGCCTGAGGCAGTCTTGGCACGAACGGCGAACCGGTGTTTTCGTCCGGTAGCTGACCAGTAACGCTTAATCAGCCATCCTTTTGATTTGTTCTGGTGACGTCGTCTGACCATACGCCATAATTGCTCAAAGACATAGGTATCGATTCGACCGAAGGCTTCCGATGCCACCACATGGCGGTGGTAATTTCCCCAACCTC
>CBFDCD010000045.1:0-11345 GCA_965603225.1 uncultured bacterium | reverse complement strand
TTCCCCTTGCATGGAGGAGCATGCTTATTGGCCTTATCATGTGCTGCGCCCGGGCTATCAGTGAATTCGGGGCGGTGGTAATCGTTGCCTACCATCCCATGATCGCGCCTGTGATGATTTATGAGCGTTTCGAGGCATACGGCCTGAAATATTCTCAACCGGTAGCAGTATGGCTGGTTTCTATATCCCTCATCTTATTTCTGTTGCTGCGAATCCTGACAATCCGTAAGGTTAGAGAGCAATGATCACGATCAGAGGACTGAACATAGATCTTAGAGATTTCCATCTTCGGGATATCAATCTCGATATTGCGAAAAACGAATTCTTCATCCTCATGGGACCCACCGGCGCTGGAAAAACAGTACTATTGGAGGCAATAGCCGGGCTCGTTCCTATCACCCGCGGGGAAATATGGATCAACGGTAGCAATGTCACAGGATTACCCCCTGAGAAACGAGGCATCAGTATCGTGTATCAGGATTATGCCCTCTTTCCCCACCTCACCGTCAGTGACAACATCACCTACTGCCTGCACTTTCATAAGATAGACAAGATCCATGCGGAAAAAAGGCTTGATCGCCTCCTTGAAGTATTGAACCTTGTCGGTCTAAAACATCGCTTTCCTGTAAACTTAAGTGGCGGTGAAAAGCAACGGGTTGCCTTAGCAAGAGCCTTGATGGTAGAACCCAAGGTACTTCTCCTCGATGAACCTCTTTCTGCACTGGATCCAAATTTTAGAGAAGAGGTGAGAGGTGTTCTCAAGAGGCTTCATCAATCATCTCATACTACTTTTGTAATGGTAACCCATGATTTTGCTGAGGTACTATCCTTGGCAGGGCAAGCTGCAGTGATGAATAAAGGACGTATTGAACAGACAGGTCATGTGAAAGAAATCTTTGAAAGACCGGATTCCCCTTTTGTTGCTGATTTTGTAGGGATGAAAAACCTTTTCGAGGCCTCTTTTCACGAAACATATGCTGTGGTATCAGGATTAAAAATTGAAATAGGCAGCATAGTTAATGCCTCTTCACATTACTTAGCAGTCAGACCAGAGGACATCATTATAAGCAGAGAAACATTTTCCTCGAGCATGAGAAATAATTATTCAGGAATTATCACGCGAATCGTCAATCAAGGCTTTTATTATGAAATTGCCGTGCAGGTAAAGGATATCTCATTTAAAGGTCTGATAACAAAGGCAGCGCTTATCGAACTTGGCCTGGAAGAGGGAATTTCAGTGTATGTCTCTTTCAAGGCCTCTGCGGTTCATGTTTTTTAACCCTTTTATATGCCATGTTCAACACATTAAATATCTAAATAATGTGGTATATTACACATTATTTATCCTTATTGTATGCATTATCAGGTACCATGGCTTGACATGTGATAGTAAGC
The DNA here is from genome assembly GCA_965603225.1 of uncultured bacterium. Lineage (GTDB taxonomy): Bacteria > Desulfobacterota > DSM-4660 > Desulfatiglandales > B25-G16 > M55B121. The sequence goes on along the minus strand of CBFDCD010000045.1, from coordinate 9,950 downwards.
GTCACATCCCTCACCGAAACTATCTCTGCTATGATACTTAAGGCAATCTCATCAAGGGTTAATGCATTTATACGTAATCCTATTGGGACATGAACTGATTTAAGTGAACTTTCGGGTATCAATTTGAATTTAAGCAGCTTACACAGGACATGATTCAGATTTTTTGTCGGGTAATATAAATCTTCTTGACCTATATGCATTTGAATATTAGAATATTCAAAAATGCAAAAAGAGGATAAATTCTATGCGAACAACCATTGAAGTTTCAGACAGGCACAGGATTATCTTATTGTCTCTGTCAGCCCAGAGGGGCTTACGAGGTTACTCCGGTATTATACAGGAGGCCTTAGACTACTATATTGAGCATCAAATTAGGATGAAAGATTCAAAAAGAGATATCCTGAAAATGAAAGGGAGCTGGGAGACAGAAGAAACAAAGAAAATCAAATCTAAGTTGACCGAATTGAGGGAGAATTGGAAACAATTGTAATTGCGGATACTGATGTCGTGATTGATTTCTTTTCCGGTGCAGAACCAGTTGCCTCTGTTATGGCTGACTTAATCCAGGTGGATCGTCTGACCTTAACCTCTATAACTGTATTTGAGCTATATGCAGGCATAACAGGTAAAAAGCGGTTAAGGCAAATTAATGACCTAATTACAAATATGCAGGTATTCCCTCTGGAGAAGAAAGAAGCTGAGACTTCTGCGCAAATTTATAACGATTTGAAGCAGACCGGAAAATTGATCGGGAATCAGGATATCCTTATAGCCGGAATCTGCATTACTCATAATTTGCCACTGATGACCAGAAATATAGAGCATTTTTCAAGAATTTCAAACCTCAATCTTTTTAGTTTCCCGTAGCTATGTGGCTGTATCTGCTTAATATCTCGAGAAAACCGAATTTGACTGATAAGCTGTCTGAGATCTTCGAAAGCCACAGGCCCCTTATAATGAACATCTTGCCCATAATAATGGTATTTTTACGTATCAGGTGTCAACAGCCAGATGACATTTGACATTACAATAGTCCTATTCCCTTCCGCCTAACAGACACTATCTCAGCTATGATGCTCAAGGCAATCTCATCAAGGGTAGATGCGTTTATATTTAATCCTATTGGGACATGAACTGATTTGAGTGAACTTGCGGGTATGCCTTTGGATTGAAGACGATTAAATAGGGCCTTTATCTTTTTTTGGCTGTGTATCAAGCCAATGTAGTGTGACTTGCCTCTTAAAACCTGACGGAGCACTGTTTCATCGTATTCATGACCTCTGGTGCAAATCACAACATAGCTTGCATGGTTTAAATCAAATTTTGAGAGAAGATCATCAAATCCATCGGTCAGGATAAGGTCTGCATCCGGAAGCCTGTGGGCATTGGCAAATTGGGGGTCGTTATCAATGACTATTATTTTAAAGCCCATAAGCCTGCCTATCTTAGAGAGGGGGATGGCCAAAGCACCAGCGCCAAACAGGTAAATAGTGGGGGTGGTTTTTATTGGCTCAATAAAGAATTTAAGCTTACCCCCTGGTTCCATCCCACGCTTTTTTTCTTCTTTAGGGCTTACGCCGACAAGGACTCTTTCCGGTTTACCTCTTTGTATTGTTTCCTGCGCCTTTTTAATAACATATGATTCAATATCACCGCCTCCAACCGAGCCAATAGTGTCTCCATCTTCTTTTACTATCATCATTGTGTTAGTTTCATGTGGCGCAGAAGATCGAATAGAGGCACCGCTTACAAGGGCTATCTTTTCTCCATTTTCTATTAATCTAAAAAGGATGGGATATATTGATTTTGTGTTATTTCGGTTAGTGTTTCCGTCCACAATTTCCTTTTGGAGAAATATTATATATCCATAGTGGGAATTCTAATGGATGGACTGATATCCTACAGTTTTATGGGAAGTCGAACGTAAAAGGTTGAACCGATTCCTTCTTTGCTCTTAACATTTATAGTTCCATTATGTGCCTCGACTATGCTTTTCACTATGGGTAGACCAAGACCAGTTCCCACAATGTTTCTGGTCTTTTCTGTTTTTGACCGGTAAAATCTTTCAAAGATTCGAGGTATTTCATCCGGTGCAATTCCATACCCATTATCAGTCACGTTGATAACCACAAAATCTCCTTTTATTCCGCCGCTGACTGTTACCTCTCCTCCTTCCGGGGTATATAGTAATGCATTTGTAATGAGATTGCCGAAGACCTCTTCCATATTTTTCGGGTCTGCATTAACAACAGGAATATCCGTTTTTTTGAGGCTTAGAGATATATTTTTTTCCCTTGCCCGAGGTTGAATAAATTCTACTAATTCGCTAAGGATATCCATTAATTGTACTTCTTGCCTGTCTTGCACTATGAGGCCTGCCTCTATGCGGGACAAATCAAGGAGTTCGTTCGATAATTCAACAAGGCCATTAACCTTTATGGACATCCTGCTTAGTATTTCAGTCTGCTTGGCACCAAGTTCTCCTGCAAGTCCGTCTATGAGAATCTTGATTTGACTCAATATAGTGGTAAGAGGACTTCTGATCTCATGAGAAACCATACTAACGAAGTCAGATTTCATCTGATCCATAAGTTTCAGATGGGTAATATCATCTATTATGGTTACAGATCCAAGTATTTCACCTGACCCGCTCTGAAAAGGCACTGCCTGGGCCCTCAGAAATAATTGACTTGACGGACCGTCTTCTTTCCTGTTTAGAGGTTCGATCTCGGCACTTAGAGTCTTAAATTCTCCGTCATTTAATTCGAGAATACCGCTTATTATATCGTTTAACTTCTCATTAATGGTAAGATCGCTGAGTGGACGATCATTGAGGGCATTTCCTTTATAGCCTAACATTTTCAGGAGTGCAGGATTGTAGAGTATAATGTTCTTGTCTTTATCCGTAACAAGTATGCCTCCTGCCAGATAATTGACAATAGTTTTAAGACGTGATTTTTCCGTTGCTATATCCTGAAGAGTTCTTGTCATTTTAAGGGCCTTACCTACGACAACCCTCAGCTGGTCAGGGGTAAATGGTTTTGGAATGAAATCAAAGGCACCATTTTTCATTGCCTCTATAGAATGTTCAACTGTTGCAAAGCCTGTAATCACGATAACAACAGTATCCGAGTTTTTTTCTCTGACTTTATTCACCACCTCCATGCCGCCTATGCCAGGCATCATTAAATCAGTAAGGACAATGTCATAATGTTTGTCGGCAATCATTTCAAGGCCTGCATTACCGTTTTCAGCCATATCTACAAGACATTTTTCTTTTTTTAATATCCTTGAGCATCCTTCCCTGATCCGTTTCTCATCATCTATCACCAATATCGTCGGTCGAAATGTCTGATCTTCAGTAAGGGTCATTAGCAGATTCTCCTTTTAAACAAGAGTGCTTTTTGAAATGGCAAAGAGGGGAAGTTCTATTTGAAAGGTTGTACCTTTAGGACTTGTTTCCTTCACCTTAATCTTCCCCCCGTGTTTTTCTATTATTCCTTGCACTGTCCCCAAACCCAGCCCGGTTCCCTTACCCTCTTCTTTGGTTGTAAAAAAAAGGTCAAAGATTTTTGGAAGCACATTGTCTGGGATTCCACAGCCCGTATCACATATTTCAACATAAAGTTTCCCTTTAGATTTATCTCTGTTGGTCCTTATGGTTATGGTTCCAATGTCTTTTATGGCATGGGCTGAGTTTATTATCATATTCGTAAAGACCTGGATAAGCTGGTTTTTATCGCCTTTAAACATTAACATAAAGGAGGAAAATTCCTTTTTTATAGTGATGTTTTGTAAAAGCGCATGGTTTTTTAGCAAAGCGAAGGTCTGCTCTATAACGGAATTCATATCGAGCGTTTCCTCTTTTATTTCTACTTGCCTTGAATAGGCCAGGAGGTTTTTTACAATATCCTTACATCTGTTTGTATCCTCTATGATATTTTTTATATCTTCTCTAATGGGGCTATCTTTATCCAAGTCCTCCTGAATTAAACTGGCATCTATAAGTATTCCACTGAGAGGGTTATTTATTTCATGGGCTACACCGGCCGCCAGTTGCCCCAATGAAGCCATTTTGTTTGATTGTGCCAGTTTAATTCTTTCTGCCTCCTTTAATTTCTTTTCTATTGCTATCTTTGGCCTCAGATCATGATAGATTCCCATTGTTGCAATTTCTTTTCCATTTTCATAAATAATCGAGGCAGTCATTTCAACGGGAATCTCCTTGTTTGACGAGTTAATGATCGTCATATTTGTTGTATGTAGCTTGCCAACTCCCCCATATTGATGGCTCCGAAGCTTTTTCATTATGCTTCTTGCTCCACCTGGTGTATAGAGATATTCAGCGATACTCGTACCTACGGCAACCTTCTTTGTATAGCCAAATAACTTGCGGGCGCTTTCATTCATACTCAAAATCACACCCTTCATGTCTGCTACGAGAATAGCCTCAACAGAGCTGTTTATAATATTTTCCAGAAAATCTCGGCTCCTGTGTGACTCTATTTCTAAGAGTTTGATCTCGGTGACATCCCTAATGCTTCCCAGTATATGGCTAACCTCCCCGTTGCTATCAAAGATGGGAGAGCAGACCCGATCCTCATATACCTCCTCTCCCTCAGGCCCTTTAGTCTTATTTATGCTGGATGTGACTTTTTTTGTCTTTATTACCTTGAGTAAAGGACAAGAGGTCTCCTGGCATGGCTTATCAAAGCCGTAAAGTATATGGTAACATTTTTTGCCCAAAAGCTGCTTTTTGTTGTACTTATAATTTTCAATAAATTTGGAATTAGCCGCAACAATTGTCATATCTGTGGAAAGGAGGAGCGTCGGGAAAGAAAGGGAATCAAATAATTTACTTCGCCAGTCAAAATTTTCCATATTGTATTTCCGCGGAATATTATTGTGCTGAATCGAATGTTTTACCTAATACCTCCTCTGCCCTGCTTAAATCGTCTTCTGCCAGCACGAGAAAGACAGATGCTGAGGAGCAACCGGATGATATAATCTTTATACCTGCTTCTGAAAGAGAGGAGAAAGCGGCATCAGCTATGCCGTACCTGTCACCAAAATGTGGTCCATGAAAAAATAGAATACCAACAGGATATAAATATCTGTATGATTTTAAGGAGAGAATTTTTTTTAAGGAGATATGAAAATCCCTTCCCTCTTTTTCAGGAAGACAAAAAACCAATGACATTCCATTATTTGATTCTTGTACAATTATGAATTTTGTTTTAATGTCCTGAAAATTATCATTAGAAAGAAATTTCCCTAATTCTGAAGTTTTTTTTGCAGGGCAATAAAATTCAAAAAGGGATAAGTTATTTAACTTATTAAACCCATAAGTCTTAATCCTGGACTCCCAGTAAACAGCAATTGTCTCCATGGAAATTAATCTTTCTTACTGACAGTACTTTGATAGTAATGAAGTTCCGGTTTTAGAGGGGCATGATTATCCGGCAACTTGAAAGAACTCTGAATAACTTCAACAGCTTTATCAATTGCCTGAAAATCTGTTAAAAATGATATAGCAGACAGGGAAGTAGCAACCCCATAAACAGGTATGGAATTTCCCCCCCACGTAGCCATAACAACGCCCAGTATAGCTAAGGCTGAGTGGTACGGGAAAATTGTAATCATACCAATTTTTTCCCTTGAACTTACCTCCCAGTTTACAGGCAAACAACCTTTTTTTTGAAATATCTTGGATGTGGAATAAAATTTGTTCTGGTTAACGCATATGGAGATCTGATAAGCGCCGTCGTTTTTTGAATTATACGTGAGGAATTCTATATTAATTTTTTCAGCGGCAAGAGCTTTACTTACTGTTGATACTATTTTCTGCGGGGGATCTGGTCCTCTACATTCAAACTGACAAAGGGCAACACTAAGTTTCAACCCCCCTATCTTCAATCTCTCCATTGCATAGCCTTCATAGGCATAATTATTAATCTGTAAAATTATGTTTATACAGTAGTCTTAAAAAAACACTGGACCACGATTAACTTAAATAATCGCCAACCATTGACATAAGTTTATCAAGATCGATTGGTTTTGGAATGTAATCATCGGCGAGAGTGCTCATCCCATCCTGGTGAGAATACTTCGTGCTGGTAACAGCCGAACCTACTGCGGTTAAAAGAATAACGGTAATGTCCTGATATTTTGGGTTATTTTTAATCTCATCGCATAGTTCATAACCGTTTTTCCGTGGCATCATGACGTCTAAAATAATCAAATCCGGTCTTTCCTCCTGTATTCTATCCCAGGCCTCTATCCCGTCATAAGCCTTTGCTACCTGGTAATCCTTACTCTCTAATTTCATGGAAATTGCTTCAACCAGATCAGGATCATCATCAACAACCAATACAAGCTTACTATCGGACATATACTTCCTCCCTTTTATTTTTTAATCATTTGAACGTAAAATCATTATTTTTAATGTTATTCTATATTTTAATAGTATTATAGTCAACTGAAAACACTGTTTCATCTTAACTCTATTAAACACGCACAGTTTTAAGGAAAGGTGGCTTCCTTCTTTCCAGTCCTATGGCTGAAAGCTACTTCAAGAAAGGTGCTCCACCCTTTTTATTAAGCCATTAACATTAATCTTGTGTTTGTTTTATAGAGCGAAATTACTGCACGATACCGAATTTTATGGCCTTGGCAAAAGCCCGGATCTTTCCACTATCTCAAGTACCTTTTCCTCCCACTCTATGGCCATAATGTGAAAGCCCCTTACCCCTTCAACCTCTTTCAAACGTTGAATGGACTCAACACAAATATTTATTCCCTCCTCCGGTTGTTTTTCTTTGGGCACACCGCTCATTCTATTTACCACTTCATCAGGCACATCCATTCCTGGAACACGGTTTTTCATATACTTTGCCATACCTGCTGACTTAAAAGGTGTGACACCTGCTAATATATATACCTTCTCATGAAGCCCCCTATCTCGAATCTGTTCCATCCAAAGTTCAAATTTATCCAGGTTGTAAATGCACTGGGTCTGGATAAATTCAACACCAGCAGCCACTTTCTTGGCAAGACGAAGAGCACGTATCTCAAAAGGATCTGCAAAAGGGTTTGCCGCAGCACCTACAAACATCTGAGGAGGTCTGTCAATATCATCACCTCCCAGAAATTTTCCTTCATCCCTCATATGCCTCACGGTTTGGATCAACTGCGTAGAGTCTATATCAAAAACATTTTGGGCCTGGGGATGATCACCAAACTGCTGATGATCCCCGGAAAGGCATAAAATATTATTTATATCAAACGAGGCAGCGCCAAGTATATCACTTTGCAGGGCAATTCTGTTTCTGTCCCTTGTAACCATCTGAAGTATAGGTTCCAGGCCCATTAACTTCAGGCGAATAACGGCTGCAAGGCTGCAAAGGCGTGCCACTGATGTTTGATTGTCTGTAATATTAATGGCATCCACATAGTCCTTGATCATTTCAGCCTTTTTTGTTATAGCATCACCGTTACTCCCTCGTGGAGGACCACACTCTGACGTAACTGCCAACTGACCTGACGCAAGTATTTTTTCTAATTTGCTTGGAGTCTTAGGGTTCATTGCTGTAAATCCTCTCTAACAATTCTTCGTGGTCCTCCTGAACGCTCAGTAGACCAATCTTGAATGGGGACAAGCTTTTCATAGTCATCCAGCCTTCCCAATTCCTTTAGTCTGTCGATGATTAGCTGCCATGCGCAATCAAGTTCTTTATTAATTTCGCATTTTCCTTTTGTAGAGCCACCACATGGGCCGTTCAAAAGCCTTTTTGCACATCTGCTGATGGGACATATCCCTGCTGTTTGTCCTAAAATGCATTGGCCACAACCTTGACATCGCTCTGCCCAGACACCCCTTTCTTCGGTTACGCCCATAAACAGTGTATTAAGGGCTGGATAAATAGGGATACTTAAATATTTTTCCGCCATAAACTGCACACCTACACCGCAGGCCATTGAAATAACAGCATCATATTGATCAATGCTATCTCGTATCTCCTCTAAGTATTCCTGGTCGCACTGGCGCTCTAAAGTCACCTCTGCAATCTCCAGCTCTTTTTCTTCTTTGAGGAATGCCATCTTAAGGGCAGATGCCAAAATGGCTACCTCTTTTTTACCGCCTGCATAACACACAGTTACGCATTCATTGCATCCTACAATGAGAATCTTTTTGCAATCCTTTATAAATCCTATTATTTCATCAAGCGGTTTTCTTTCTGCTACGATCATAAGTAAAACCTCTTTCAAAGGGTTGTTTAATTTTATTCACTTTCAACAGCCATAGTATTTATCGTTTTTATTTTTTGCAGCACCACCTTAATCGGGCTTGGCCCTATGGCCCTGATTTTTTCATCCATCTCTCTGGCCACCGCTGCAAATCGAGGACCGTCAGAGGCCGCTATATTATACATTTCTAACCTTTCTCCACCGACACCAATCTCATCCAGGAGCTTTTTTGCATATTCTACCCTCTTTCTGGCCCTTAAATTGCCTGTGAGAAAGTGACACTCACCCTCTAAGCACCCGGCAACATATACCCCGTCAGCGCCCTTTTGAAATGCTTCCATCATATGTATTACATCCACTTTTCCGCTGCAAGGTAGTCGTATAATCCGGATACTATCAGGATATGAGAGGCGCATGGTACCTGCCAGGTCCGCTGCTTCGTAGCCTCAGAAGTGACAGCAGAATGCGACAATAATCGGTTTAAATTCATTCATTTATTATACTGCCTCCATCAATGCATCAATCTGTGCTAAAATCTGGTTATCCTCAAAATGGGAAAGTGTAATCGCCTTTGCAGGACATTCAGCGGCACATATGCCGCATCCATGACATTTAGAAATATCAATTTCTGAAACTCCATCCTCGTTAATAAATGGCACCTCATACGGACATGCCCTGACACAAATCAGGCAGGCAGCGCAGAGATCAGGATCGACTTTTGCAACAACACCTCCTACATCTATGGAATCCTGGGAAAGTAATGTACAGGCCCTTGAAGAGGCAGCAAGTGCCTGGGATATCGTCTCATCAATTAACCGTGGTGAATGGGCCATACCGCAAATAAAGATACCATCCGACTGAGTGTCAACCGGCCGTAACTTCACATGGGCCTCTAAAAAGAAGTGCTCACCGGTGAGGGGGGCCTTAATGATATTTGCCAGCTCTTCTGTATCTCCTGCAACAACTCCTGCACTTAGAATTAACTGATCAGGAATTATAGTTACATCCCTCCCCAATGTAAGGTCCCTAAAACTAACGTGAATCTTACCATCAACTTGTTCCGCCTTTGGCTCCTCATGCTCTTTAAACCGCATAAAGTGAACCCCCAGCTCTCTTGCCTTTTTATAATAATCTTCAGCAAAACCGTAAGTCCTGACATCCCTGTTGAGTATAAAAATATTTGTATCAGGATTAATTTCTTTTATGGCGATGGCATTTTTTACAGCCTGTTGGCAACAAACACGGCTACAATTAGGATTTTCTTGATTTCTCGAACCCACGCACTGAATCATAACCACGTTTTTCCATTCTTTGATCCTGCTATCATCTTTTGATAAAATATCCTCTAATTCTACCTGGGTTTTAACTGCCTCGGATTCTCCATAAAGGTATTCCTTTGGCTTGTATTCAAGGGCACCGGTAGCAATAATAAGCGCCCCGTGATTCACTTCTCTATGATACATGGCAGGGGCCACAGTAAGCGCTGTTTTATAATTTCCTTTGGTGCCGGAAAAATCCGTCACAATAGTCTCTGTTAAGATATCTATCTTTTCATTCTGAGTAACCTTCTCAATTAAATCATCGACATATTCTTGGACGTTATCGCCATACAAGGTCGTATGTATTTTTCTACCCATACCTCCCAGCTCTTTCTCTATTTCAACCAGAACCACTTCAAATCCCTGTTGGGCTATATTTAATGC
>CBFDCD010000044.1:0-11490 GCA_965603225.1 uncultured bacterium | reverse complement strand
ACAGATGGCTCAATTCATATAGAAGAGAGAAGCGGAAAGCCAAGCTTAGAAAGATTGCGGTTTCTCTCAAGCACATTTCGGCACTCTGCCTGGCTCAATCCCAAGCCTGCGGATGAATGGCCATACACGAGGACCATTAATGTTATCAGGCAAATCTTCCCTATGTTTGAGATCACATTAGATGGTTTAGATAAGATGGCAACGCATCTCATGAGTAAAAACTGAGATTAACGCTAATGGTTCAAATTTACAGAGCCTTACCTTCATAACAGCAATTCTACCTCCCGAATTATTTCCAAAAGGGCCTATATTTTATTGTTGACCTTTCTCGGTGCAGCCAGCCATATAAACAGGCAGGAGATTAGTATGATTAAAGATGCCGCATAAAAAGCACCCAAGTAACTTTGTGTCCTATCAAAGATAAAACCTGGCAGCCAGGCGCCTAAAGCCCCTCCAATTCCTATAACTCCCTCTAAAATTCCATATATGAGACCAAAGCTTTTTCCTTTAAAAAGATCGGCTGCTGCGGACATAAACATTGGAGCAGTCACACCCCAGCCAGAGCCAAAAAAGAAAATAAAGGGATAAACAAATTGTGTATTTCCTGATATCTCTATCAGAACAAGGGAAATCACTCCAAAAAAAATACACATGGACCCGATTGTATAGGTCGTTTCCCTCCCGATACTATCTGAAAGCCACCCCCAGAATATTCGGAATATGAGAGATATAATTCCAGTAACGCCAAAGACAAAGGCTGCCGTTGATTTATCCATACCTTGGTCAATCAGAAATTTTACATGATGCACAAGTACAATATACACTACAATAACGGCCAAAAAGGGAAAGGCCATAAGATACCAGAATCTGCCTGTCTTATAGGCTGATTTAAAATCCCAATCTGTGTTTAGACTACTATTGTGCGCAGTGGAAAATTTCCTGCTTTCATGTAAACCATTTCGTTTATCCCCGTCTGGATTACTACCTAAATCCTGTGGTTTATGCCTGAGGAGAAATGCGTTAAGCGGCAGGGTAATTAAGATAACCAGGCCTCCGATGATTATAAAGGTGAGCCGCCATCCCAGAAAAGAGATGCATTGTTGTGAAAAAGGAACAAAAATAAATGTTCCTAAGCCCATACCTGATACGGCAAGGCCATTTGCCAAGCCCCTCTTTTTTTCGAACCAATGGGCTAATATGGCCGAATAAGATACAATAGCTATAGAAGTAACGCCAGTTGCCACAATTACCCCATAAATGAGATAAAATTGCCCAATAGTATGTATGGAAGAGCAAAGAATCAAACCTGACGCCAGAACCAAAATACCGGGGATTATAATTCGGCGAGGGCCGAATCTGTCAATCAATCCGCCTACAGCAGGTGCAATAAAAGTATACGTAATCAGAGACATAGACTGGATGCCCGCGGTCTCTCCCCTGCTCCAGGAAAACTCCTCCAAAAGAGCTACATAGAAAACCGAAAAGGATGCCCTGATGCCAAACCAAAATGCCATCGATACTATGCCCACTCCCACAATAACCCAGCCATAAAAGAAGGGAAGAGATGGAGCTTCTATTTTCCAAGGTTTCATATTATCTTTGATTCAACGTTTAAGGTTTAATCTATCTATAGAATAAAGGTGTGTTATTTTAAAAAACCTCCATACTGGAAAAATGTTCGAAAAAAAAGATGAGGGATCAATAAGGATGCCTATAATTAAGAGGAAATGTTTGATGAGTAAGGATGCAATTATGGAAGAATTAGCCATTAAAGATTTACACAATATACATCCAAAATTTAAAGGTGCTCGTCCTTGTTATGTTAACTATTTAAAAATAAAGGAATTATGTGGAGTTATAATCTAAGTCATAATAAAGTTGCTATACTAATCCTCAATATTTTTCTTAGAAATTACAGCCTGACTTTATGCTGAACTTGTCCCTTTAAACAGAATCCATTAATTTTCACCTAACCCCCGGGCGTGAAACGTAAAAGGCTGCTCTATTTTTTTGCTTTTAAAGGTATGGATACAATAAACTTTGCCCCCTCACCTTCGCTACTCTCGAGGGATAATTTCCCTCCCATATCCTCAACTAAAACCATGGAGCCGGCCAGGCCCAGGCCATGTCCCCTAACGGTATGAGAGTCTCTGACATCCATCTGAAAATAACTTTCAAATATTTTTTCATGATAGCCTGCCGGGATACCTTCACCATCATCTCTCACGGAAAAAAACAGATTATCTTTGTCCTTGTAAAATTCTAACTCGATACGTCTTTTGCGAAACTTAAATGCATTGCCCAAAAGATTTCTAAGTATTTGCTTTATCTTGCCTAAATCTAAAAATAACTCCTTGGTCCAAAGCACTTCATTTACGACAAGCATTATGTCTTTTTCTTCTAATATTTTTCTTAATGCCGACAGGTTCCTGCATTCTTTAATCCTCTCTGATATGCTCAAATCAATTAAGTCAAAAAGCTCCATTAGCGTATCAGTAATCAACTTTGAGACGACAAATTTTTCTATGTCAATAACGCCTTCTCGAGATTTTCCCAACTCCAATACATCATTCACCATAGCGTAAATTAGCTTTGTATTTCTTAAAGCCCTATGCAAGACCTTTTCCTGCCCCTCTTTAATGGCTCCATATTTCTCCTGTCTTTTTAATAAAGACATGATTCCTGTTTCAATTACAGCCAGGGGAACCTTTAAATCATGGATCAGCAGTTCAATTCTTATTTTTTCTTGATGCATGTTAAAGAATATTACCTGTTATCTTGAATAAAACATAATACAAACAGCTTGCAGCTATTTTGACTATTTTATCTTAATAACTTATTTATATTAAATTTCACTTTCCTTCATGACACGCCTTTATGAAAATAAAGACGAAAAAGTATATAATCTCGGAAGATGAATTTTGCCCCTTTTTAAACAAATTTGCAAACAAAAAATCTCCACTTCATCAAATCAAGTCATTCAAAAAATTTATTCATTCAAACATTTGTACTGCTTACTAATCTTTTAGGTGGTTTTTATATAAAGCCTTCATGGGCATTTGATTTATCACATTAAAGGCTCCGTGCAATTTCCTTCTCTTTACCATGGACATACCTCCTCTGCGAAAGATTACCATTTCGCTTAACTGTATGTCCACTACTTGGGGGAAAGTTCACGGGGCATCCTGCCGTCGAAGCGAAGCGACCCGTCCCGCTGAAAGCGGGATTTGAGCGCTTTAGTGCGAGTTTTGGCTTTGCAGCAAAGCGAGACCTTGCAGGATCGAAAAAGATTTATGAGCGCGAATGAAGGCAATTTTCAAAGCTCTCAAGATAATGAATGCTCAAAATCCCACACTGTTTTAGGCCCTTAGGCTAAGTTTAAAAAAAGCATTTTTTACAAAATCGCTACAAATATCTGCCTGATTTATTCTCCCCTGCAAGCATACCACGCGCCACAAGTAGCGTTTGGTTGCGGTCTTCCATGTTAAGGGCCTGCTCAAGTCCTCCTGCATCTAAATTCATATTTATGGCCTCTTTAGTAAGCCGAAGCCCCATTGGGTTTTTACTATTCATTGTATGAGCCATATCCAATGCTGCATCCATCAGCCTGTCACTTTCTACCAGTCGGCTCACAAGCCCTAAAGCCATCGCCTCTTCCGAGGACATAAAATTCCCGGTAAGCATGAATTCATAGGCCCTTCCAGCCCCAACCAGACGGGGCAGAAAATAACTGCATGCCATATCAGCTCCACCAAATCCAATATTTATATAGGCAGCGGAAAAACGGGCATCCGGACTTATTATTCGTATATCAGATGCAAGGGCAAAACTAAATCCAAGCCCTGCTCCAGCCCCATGCACGACACAGATAATTGGCTGAGGCACCTTTCGCATGGCCAGGGTGAGCCTCCCTAATCTCGCCTGAAATCTGTAAAATTGATCTATGTTCATATCCGGGGCCACTTTCATGGCTTCATTCATATCCAGTCCTGCGCAGAAACCCCGGTCACCATTTCCTTTAAAAATGATAATATGGGTATTTAGATCGTACAGACGCTCATTCCAGAATACCTCCAGTTCCTCCATCATTTTAATATTTACCGCATTATACGTCCTTGGACGATTCAGGGATAGTATGCCTATTCCCTCCTTCCTTATTTCGTATTCTATAGTCTCGAAATTCATACATTCTCCCTTCGGCTTTATTCCAGATACTCCTCTACAGCCATCTCTGCGAGTCTGAATTTCTGCACCTTACCTGATCGGGTCATTGGAAATTCCTTCACAAATTTGTAGTACCGAGGCTCTTTATCTTTATGAATAGTATCTTTTCCATATTTTAGAAGGTCTTCCAAGGATACTCCTGACCCCTCCCTACGCTTAACCCATGCAGCAACCTCATGACCCTTGCCGGGATGAGGAAATCCAAATACCTGTACTTCTGATACACCGGATAATTTATAGATTACTTCCTCCAGGTCCGTCGGGTAAATCTCAATGCCGTTCCTTATTATAACATCCTTTACCCTACCGGTTATCTTAACATAGCCCTCTTCATTAATCTCGCCGAGGTCGCCTGAGTGAAACCATCCGTCTTTATCAATAGCAGAGGCCGTTGCAGCGGGCATTTTGTAATATCCCTTCATGAGAAACCCCCGTGTGCAAAGTTCTCCCTGATGGCCGGCAGGCATTTCTTCCCCGCTAATCGGGTCTAAAATTTTTACCTCATTGCACTCCAGGGCAGTGCCTATTGTTGAGACCCTTAAATCTAAAGGATCCTCCGGTCTGGTCATCGTAATCCAGGAGGAGGTCTCTGTAATTCCATAGGCCACTGTAATATCTGATACACCTATGTCCTCCGCAAGTCTTCTCATTAATTCCGCAGGGCATGGCGCTCCACCTATGGTGCCCTTACTCAGTGTTTTCCATTCTTCAGGTTTGAAGTCACCATGATCAATAAGCGTTATAAGCATACTTGGTGACCCGTATATGGCAGTGCATTTTTCCTTATAAATTGCGGAAAGTATACCAGACGGCTCAAAAATTTTACAGGGCATCACTATTGCCGCCCCCTTAAAAATCCCTGCCAAGGCAATACAGGTATTTCCAAACATGTGAAACAAAGGGAAAAAAAGACACAGTCTGTCTTTATTAACTAAACCCTGTCTATGGGCTGAAAATATAGATTTATTGATAAGGCCACAATGGTCCAGAACAACGCCCTTTGGTTTGCCGGTAGTGCCGGATGTATACATTATAGCAACAGGGTCATCCGGCCTTATTTCATTTTCCCTTTCTGAAAGGATATGAGAGCCGACTTGATCCCCCATCCCTGATAATTCCTTCCAAGAGAGTATATCAGAGGCCTTGGTTTCACCTATAACAATACTATGTTTAAGCGATAGTTCATGGGCTATGTCGGAAAGCATAGATACATATTCCTCCTCTTTTAGCCCCTTTGCCATGACAATATAACTTGCCCCTGACTGCTGTAAAATGTATCGTAAATCTTCCCTTTCTACCCCAGGGTCTACCGGTACTAAAATAGCACCTATCTTTGCCAGGGCCATCTGGGAGATGACCCATTCCGGTATATTCGGTGCCCAGAGCGCCACTTTATCCCCTATGTTTATACCAATTTTTATAAATCCCCGGGAAATCCTTTCTATCTCCAACAAAAACATCTCGTAGTCATATCGTATGTTACTATCAGGATAAATAAGGGCCATATTTGTAGGGTATTTTTCTGCTACCTCGTTTAAAACCTGGCCTATAGTCTTGTTCACAACGGTTAATCGCTCTTTTGACATTGACATTTCTATCCTTTCGCTACTTTCCAGCATCTAACTTCGTGATTGTTATCTACCTGGTAAAAGTCGACCTCCTCTTCCTTGCACCTGGGCTCTACCAATGGGCATCTCCCTTGAAATTTACAGCCAGGCGGTGGGTTAAACGGGCTTGGTACCTCGCCTTTTAATGCCTGCAACTCACGCCTGTCATCCGGGTCGGGTTCAGGTATGGCAGAAAGTAATGCGACTGTATACGGATGCAATGGATTATCATAAAGTGCCTCTGCCGGCCCATACTCCATAATCTGCCCTAAATACATTACAGTTATAATATCACTAATATACCCGACTACCGTTAGATCATGGGAAATAAAGAGATAACTTAGACCGAGGCTGTCTTGTAATTCCTTGAGGAGATTAATAATCTGGGACTGTATAGATACATCAAGGGCGGACACTGGCTCGTCGCATATAATTAACGAGGGTTTCACGCTCAGGGCTCGTGCTATGCCGATACGCTGCCTCTGGCCTCCGCTGAACTCATGGGGATAGCGATCTGCACTGCTGGGTGAAATGCCTACCATCTGCATGAGTTCTTCTACCCGCTCTCTTCGTTCATTATGCCCTTTTATATCTATGGTTCTGAGTCCTTCTTCTATTGATTGACCAACGGTCATTCTTGGATTTAAAGAGCCAAAGGGGTCTTGAAAGATAATCTGCATCTCTTTTCTGAGTGGTTTAATTTCACCCTGTGAAAGGCCGCTGATTTCTTTATCCCTGTAAATTATCTTTCCTCCATCAGGGTCTACAAGCTTTAAAATACACTGTCCGATGGTGGATTTTCCGCATCCACTCTCCCCAACCAGGCCAAGGGTGTTCTGTCTGCCAATTGAAAGATCGACCCCGTCAACTGCCTTTATCCACCCTACGATATTCTGGAAAAAGCCCCTTCGCACTGGAAAGTATTTTTTAAGGCCTTCAACCCTTAAAATATCCTTATCAGATTGACCTGATCCGTCTTTCATGCTATCATTGTGGACTGTAATTTTACTTGTTTTCTCTATCATAAAGAACCGGGCATCTGCTAAAATGTCCTATACTGCAATCGTTCATATTTGGAAAATTTATTCTGCATGATTCTATGGCAAAGGTACATCTTGGATGAAAAGGGCATCCATCCGGTTTATGCGCAGGATCCGGCACAGTCCCTGGTATGCTGTAAAGCTTACTCCCCCGTTTTGAATGACTGGGGAGGGATGCCAAAAGCCCTTGCGTATATGGATGGCATGGATTGTGAAAAATATCCCTCACTGCACCTTTCTCTACAATGATTCCTGCATACATGACATAAATTTGGTCGGCCACTTTGGCAACAACACCAAGGTCATGCGTGATATAAAGAAGAGACATGCGCCTCTTTTTCTGCAGCTCTTTAAAGAGGTTTAATATCTGTGCCTGTATTGTAACATCAAGGGCTGTAGTCGGTTCATCGGCTATTACCAGGTCAGGGTTACATGCCAATGCCATGGCAATCATTACACGCTGCCTCTGCCCGCCGCTAAGTTGATGGGGGTAATCATTAATGCGCTGCTCCGGTGAAGGAATACCAACGTCTTTAAGGGCCTGAATACTCCTTTGTCTCATCTCACTTTCATCTATCCTTTCATGTACCCTGATTGCCTCTTCGATTTGGTCTCCTATGGTAAAAACAGGATTAAGGGATGTCATAGGTTCCTGAAAAACCATTGCTATATGATTGCCTCGAATCTTCTGCATCTCTTCCTCTTTCATGCTCAAAAGATCCGTACCATTAAACAGCACCTTGCCACCGATGATTTTACCAGGCGGCTGGGGTATTATTCCCATAATAGTCAAGGCAGATACACTCTTTCCGCATCCCGATTCCCCTACAAGGCAAACCGTCTCCCCTGCCCTTATATCAAAGCTCACCCCGTCAACGGCCCGGGAGAACCCTTCATCCGCCTGGAAATATACCTTCAGATCCTGGACTGACAGCATTAGTGTCTTTCCCTGAGTTTTGGGTTCATTATATCCCGAAGGCCCTCACCAAATAAATTAAAGGATAGCACAACTATTAAGATGGCAAAGCCGGGGATAAAGGTCAGCCAGGGGGCATCAAATATAAAGCGTTTTCCATCGGAGAGAATATTTCCCCATGTTGCATTGGGCGGCGGAACACCAAATCCAAGAAAACTCAACCCTGCTTCCGTCAAAATAGCCGTAGCAATGCCTATGGTTGCACTTACCAGTACCGGAGCAATAGCGTTGGGTATCATATGACGAAATATTATCCTATAATTGTTAACCCCCAGGGCCCTTGCAGCGGTCACAAAATCCTGCTCTCTCAATGATAGAAATTCAGCGCGGACAAAGCGGGTAGTCCCCATCCAACTCGTGAGCCCGATCACAATCATAATATTATAGATGCTTGCCGGCAGAAGGGCAACAACAGTGAGAATAAGGAAAAAACTTGGAAAACAAAGCATAATATCCACAACCCGCATTATTAATGTGTCAATAGAGATAGTCTTTTTGTGCATCATGTTTAAGTAGTTGAAATACCTTTTCTTACGAAATTTCCACTTTATTACGATAAGGTAAAATATAAGGGTATGCCCTATAATTAAAAAAACAGGTCCTATGAAACCTTTTCCTGTAAAAAATAATATCGTCCCTATCAAAAATAGAAGGGCCATAATAATGTGATCAAGGCAAATATATTTTTGCCCAAAATACCCTGCAATACCTCCCATAAATAAGCCTACAAGCACTGATATCCCAACGGCGACAAAGCCGACAGTAAGGGATACCCACGCCCCCTGCAACATTCTTGCAAAGACGTCTCTCCCCAAATCGTCGGTCCCAAAAAGATATACCCTTGTTTTTGGTATTTCATTAGGTCGCAGTGACTCTAAGTTTGGACTGGAGAGGGGCGGCAGTAATTTCTCCTGGAGCCTTACCATAGAGGGATCAAAGACAGGGCCTGAACCTGAGGTGAGCATGAGACCTACAAGGGCAGTGAAAAAAAAGATGATAAAAACAACAAGGCCAATAAAGGCAAGTTTATTTCCCTTAAGCAAACGCCAGAACTCATGCCCGCGTGATTTTGCCGAGACCGTTGCAGGGGTCTCCAGTGCAATAGTGATTTTCGATTTATCTGTTTCCATTACAATCTTATCCTCGGATCAACAACCATATAAAGTAAATCGGACACAAAGGTGCCTGCAAGAACCAGCACGGCAGAGATAAAATTAACCGTCAGGATAATCGGATAGTCTCTTGCCAGAATAGCCTCATAGGCCATCCTTCCCATGCCTGGCCAGGAAAAAATAGACTCAATTATGACAGAACCTCCGATGAGTCCTGGTAAAATCAGGCCGAACATGGTTACAAAAGGCAAGAGGGCATTGCGGAGGGCATGTTTGTAGTGGACCTGTTCCGCGGGAAGCCCCTTTGCCTTTGCCGTTCTCACATAGTCCTGACCCTCCACCTCAAGCATCTGGCTCCGTACATATCTTGACAGCACGGCAATCCCGCCTGTAGCGCCTAGGATGGAGGGGATAAGGAGGTGCCAAATGCGGTCCATAAATAGGCGGGGCCAGGAGAGAAATCCTAACCCGAATGTCTCCATGCCTATTACCGGCACGTGGAAATAGCTGACAACAAAAATAATCAGGATATAGGCAAAGAAAAAGCCCGGAATAGATATGAGGAGATAGGAAAAGAATGTGGCGCTCCTGTCATAAAAACCTCCCCTGAAAAGGGCTGAACGGATACCAATAGGAAAAGACAGGGTCCATGTGAGGATGGTTCCAACAATAAAAAGGGGGAGACTGTTCAAAAACCGCTCCAGTATTTTTGCAAGCACCGACTGATTATCCTTCCATGAGACCGTTTTTCCAGTGAAAAGATCGCGATAAAAGTAAAAATACTGGATATAAAGGGGTTTATCCAGGTGAAATTCTTTTCGAAACCGTTCAACCATCTCCGGCGTAAACTTCGGATTAAGGGGATCTACCTGGCTTGGTTTGCCGGGGGCTATATGAATAATCAGAAAGGAAACTATTGATACAAAAAACAGGGTTACAATCTTCTGTATAATACTTCTTCCAATAAATGATAGCATTATTAAAATCCTCTTTGTGGATTAAAGGAGGTTTACAGTTTCCAGTTTCAAAGTCTATCCTTCAGCATCAAAGTTAGGTGCCTCCGGCAACTTAATCCATTTATTAAAATGAAATGTATAGCTCCCTGTTTTCGTCGGCGTAATTCTCTTATAAGTCTCATTCCCCGCAACATCTGCCTCCTTTATTACAATTTTTTTATCCAGTATGGCCGTCCACTTTGGAACATATAGAAATGTGTAGGGCTGTTCCCGTGCAATGATTTCATGGAGTCTGTGGCAGTATTCTGCCTGCCTGCCATGGTCATATTCCCGTCTTATTTTGATAATAAGGTCATCTGCGACGGAATTATTATATCCTACAAAATTGAGTTGATAGGGATTGTTCTGGCTTGAATGCCATATCTGGTATAGATCAGGCTCAATTCCCATGCTCCACCCCAAAATCAGGGCATCAAAATCCGCCTTATCGACCCGCTCCTGGATAAATACGGCCCACTCCAGGAGATCAGTTCTAACATCAATTCCTATCTGCTTCCATCCCTCCTGGGTAATGGCCAGAATGGACTTACGCAAATCATTACCGCTGTTGGTAATAAGTGTAAATTGAAATCTCTTACCATCCTTTTCCAGCCAGCCTTCCTTATTTCTTTCCCAGCCTGCATCTTTAAGGAGCATTAGGGCGCCTTCCGGATCATAAGGGACCGGCTTGATGCTGTGATTGTAATAATCCGTCTGTTTAACAAAGGGGCCTGTGATCCTCTCTCCCTCCCCATAGAGTACATATTTTATAATTTTTTCCACGTCAAGGGCCATGCTCAAGGCCATACGAACCCGAACATCATTAAAAGGCGCCCTTCTCATATTATAGCCAATATACGTATACCCAAAGGAAAGCCCTGAAAAACTCTGGTATGCCGGATCATTTTTAAGTCGTTTGACCTGATGGGGCTGAACCCCATAACTGTCAACAGTGCCGGCATAAAATTCCATTTCCTGCGTAAGCAGGTCCGGTATTATCCTGTATATATAATTTTTGTAATTCGGCCTTCCTTCCCAATAATCATCAAACCGATCCAGGCTAATGTACTGATCCGGCTTCCATTCCCGGAATATATAAGGGCCGCAGCCAACAGGATGCCGGTTAAAGGAGCTTTGCCGCATAGAAAAGGTTTCAGGTTCCTTTCCTGCACGTATAGCCTCTGCGTTTAAGGTCTGCCTGTTAAGTAGGTGTTCCGGAAGTATTCCCATGCCCCATGTGCCAATGGCAGGGGAATAAAGACGTTTATACACTATACGAACTGTCAAAGGATTAATAACCTCTACAGTCTTTACCGGTTCATAATCCGATATACGGGGTGATAAATTTTTTGGGTTCATTATGGCATCATATGTGAATTTCACATCATTGGCATCAAATACGTGTCCATCATGAAACCTGACATTCGGCCGCAGATAAAAAATCAATATGGGGTTTTGTTCTATGGCAGGGAGAAGCTCATTGGCATATGCAGACACCCTTTCCTTTTCCAAGGGAGGGGTAGTGCTGATAAATTT
>CBFDCD010000043.1:0-11555 GCA_965603225.1 uncultured bacterium | reverse complement strand
AGAAAATGGTTTGGGATTCATGGGACTCTTAGTTTCATCTTCCTCAGTTTCTTGCTTGACGGGAAAGTTTATCTTTTTTATACTTCGTTGGCCATAATGAAATTTCTATGGTTTTTCAACTTTCCAATTTTCCTGATATTTTTTATCCTGAAAGATGATCTGTACGTTCTGAATCTTTTTCTAAAAATGCAAGGCAGTATTTGGACAATGAATGATAAGCAGGTGACATATAAATTAATTGTAGAAAGCCAGGAACTCAAGCAGATTGGGGCTGAACTTGAGAGAGAGGAGGCCATTGGGGTAGACCTTGAGTCAGATTCGATGTTCCATTATCAAGAGAAAGTCTGCCTTTTACAGCTTTCTACACAGACAAAAAATATATTAATAGACACAATAGCCCTGAAAGATCTTTCCCCTGTTGGGAGAATATTTTGCAATGAACGGATTTTAAAGGTTTTGCACGGGGCAGACTATGATATCCGCTCTCTATACCGAGACTTTGGCATTGATGTAGCTAATCTTTTTGATACCCAGATCGCAGCAAGATTTCTTGGATTCAGAGAATACAGCCTTGCATATCTTTTAAAAAACCTGTTAGGGGTAGTTGTTGAAAAAAAATACCAAAAAAAAGACTGGTCTAAAAGGCCCCTTCCAGTTGCCATGCTCGATTATGCAGTCAAGGATTCTTGTAAACTTCTCAGCCTCCATCAGGCCCTTGAAAGAGAGTTGATTAATAAGGGGAGGTTTTCGTGGGCAGAGGAAGAAAGTAAAATACTAAGCAGGGTAAGGCCTGCTATAACCAAAAATAGCCCATTGTTTATTAATTTCAGGGGGGCGGGAAAGCTTGACCCCCAGAGCCTTGCTGTCTTAGAGGCCATATTGCAGCTCCGGGAAGGCATGGCAAAACGCCGTGATGTTCCCTGCTTTAAAGTCTTAGGCAATAGTCAGGTTATGGAGCTATTAAAGAAAAAACCCACCACAAAAAAGGCCCTTAAGGCGGTTAATTGCCTGGGTCCTAAACAATTCAGCTCTTTGGAATCATCTCTTTTAAAAAACATACAAGATGCACTGAATTTACCGGAAAGCAAGTGCCCTGTTTACCCAAAGAAGGCGAAAAAATTATTTGACCCTAAAGCTGCAAAGCGAATTAAGGCCCTTAGGTTATGGAGAGATAAGCGTGCAGCTGAACTTAACATAGATGCATCTCTTGTCTGCACTAACCTGCAGATTCAGTCAATTGCTGTTGAGTATCCTCAGGATTTGAAAGGATTTGAAAGACTGAGTTTAATCAGGAACTGGCAGAGGGATGTGTTTGGCCGGGAAATTTGTGATATATTGAAGGCTACAGGGTAATTTACCTGTAAACATTCACGGAATTAATGGTTCAGGGATCAGGGTTTACCGACGAATGCTTACAATTACATCAATTACACTCCCTAAAAATAATTGAAATGAAGTTTTAAGTGAAAATGGAATTGATTATGATCCCTGCATTAGAAATCACTTTTAGGGCCGCAGCATGAGTCTGCTTAACAATTCCGGTTTAATAAGGAGCTGAAAACTTTTTTCTTAAAGGAGAGTAAAGATGGATCAAGCTGTTAAATTGGACATAGTAAATGGGGTTGCAAAGGTGACCCTGAATCGATCTGATGTCTTTAATTCATTCGGATTAGACATGATTCAGTTATTGATAGAAAAACTTGCGAAAGTTGCCAGGGACAAACTCGTAAGAGGGGTAATTATTACAGGTGAGGGAAAGGCCTTCTGTGCAGGGGCAGATCTAAAGTGGTTATCCGGTTACAAAAAGTCCTACGGAGATGCATTTTATGAATTGGCCCCTCAATACCATCAGACCATTCTGGAGATTCGCCGTATGGGAAAGCCTGTAATAGCTGCTATCAATGGTATCGCTGCAGGCGGCGGTTTTTCCATGGCCCTTGCCTGCGATTTCAGGGTAATGGAGTCATCTGCCACCTTACGGCACGCATATACAACCAACGGCCTGAGCATTGATGGTGGAGGGACATTCACATTACCCAGACTTGTGGGGATCGCAAAGGCCATGGAAATAGCCATACTGGACAGGCCTATTAGCGGCAAAGAGGCCTTGTCTCTCGGTCTTATAACGTATCTGGTGGAAGATGGACAGTCAGTGAAAAGGTCTCTCCAGTTGCTTGAAGAGATTCAACAAATCCCCCTTTCATCTTTTGCGGCCTCTAAAAAATTGATAGTCGACTCCTTTAATACCTCTCTTGAAGAACAACTTGAAAAAGAGAGGGAATTCCTTTCATGGTGTGCTGAACAACCGGGTGGCCGTGAGGGTATAACTGCCTTCTTAGAAAAAAGAAGCCCTGTTTACATGTAGCCGGAAATAATGATATCTAACAAGTTAAACTTTCCACATGACTGGATTATCATCAAGATGTTCTGTAACAATCCGGCTGATGGCATCCATTTCCGCAACATCTTCGTCAGATAAATGAACGTTTATGGACTGTATGTTTTGAAGGGCCTGAACGCTGTTTCTTGCACCAACAATTGGGTGTGTCTTTGGATGGGCAATAACCCAGGCTAAAGATAACTGACCCACACTAATATGGTTGCGTTTTGCTATAGGTTCAAGTTTTTTTAGGGCCTTCTCTACTCTGTTGAAATTTTCCGATTGAAACAGCCTGTTTCTTTTTCTGTGGTCTTTCTTTGCAAATCTATGACCCGGTTGAAATTTACCTGTCAGAATTCCCTGCGATAGAGGGGAATAGGCCAGAAATGTAATATTTTGTTCAATGCAATACGGCATGTTCTCATTTTCGGCATGGCGCCAGAAAAGGGAGTATGGCGATTGAAGGCTGTCTATACGACCGAATCTCATTGCATCTTGAAGTTGGGTCACTGAGAAATTAGAGACACCGATTGCACGGATCTTGCCCTGATCCTTTAATTCGTTCATTGCCTCCATAGTTTCTTCAATGGGAACTTCCTTGGTTCCCCATGACCCTGAAGGCCAATGGATTTGGTAAAGATCTACGTAGTCTGTTTTAAGGTTTTTAAGGGATTGAAGACAGGAGCTTATAACCAGATTGTGTTTAAGATTTCGTGGGTGTACCTTGGTTGCAAAAACAACCTGATCTCGAACATGAGACAGGGCAGACCCCAAAACCTGTTCGGAATAACCCCATCCGTATTCTTCGGCAGTATCAAAGGTAGTAATGCCTTCATCAAAGGCGCCACGGATTGCCTTGGTGATTTCTGCATCGTCTATTCCTGACCACCCGGTTTTTCCTGCCTGCCAGGTACCCATGATGATCGGTGTTATTTTTATATCCGAGTCGCCGACAAACTGTAATTCCATATCAATCTTCCAGAATTAGTGGGTCCTACCCATTGAAAAAGCTCCCAAAATACTTTCGGACACAAAGACTTATTTTGCATGTATTCACAGGCTTTATGTAACAGCTCAATAAAAAGGGGCAGGATGTTTTTCTTCTGCCCCGTAACTGTTATTAAGGTAAAAAATGGTTACTGCTATTTATTGAGATACTCCGGTTTCAGGCTCAATGAAATAGTGAATCTTCACTTTTTCACTTATTTTTCCCCAACATGTCTCTCAGTGTGTTTTCTAATTTTTCCAGTGCCTCTCCATATCCTGCCCAATTTCCCTGCCGTAACTGCTCTTTAGCCTCATTATAATGCTTCAATGCCACTGCGCTAAGACCTGGGGCATTAAGGGTTTTCGAAACAGATGTGGGGTAAGATTTTTCAGTGGAAATATCTTCACCTAACAGACCACGAAGTGCATTATCAAGTGTTTTCTCCATTAAAAGGCGGCCGCCAAAGGCCACTATAATCCTTTTTAGTTCAGGAAGAGATGCTCTTCTGCTTCTGTCGGCCCCTCTTACCCCTCCTGGCTGGCCTGATTGAGGTTTTCCTAAAATTCCCCGTTTGGTTGTTTGTGTTTGTGAAGGCGGCTCGCTCTCTTCCTGTTTCGCCTCTAAATAAATCGGCTCTACATATAGAAAAGTACCACTTACAGGTATGGCCAAAAGATTACCTCTGATAACCCTTGATCCCCTCTGGCCCCACAGGCTCAATTCTCTTGAAATTTCTGTTTGCTGATCTACCCTTGCTTCGATTTGCATAGGTCCGTAAACGAGTTTTTCCTTAGGTAATTTATATGCCAACATATTGCCATAATGGGGGAGGTCACTTCTGGCAGCAAGCCACCCAATCATATTATCTTTCTGAGACGGGGTAAATGGGAGCATTAAAAGAAACTCTTCTTTGTCCTCCTCAGGCAGTTTTATTATGACATAGTAGGGTTTCATTTCCTGCCTGCTGTCACCATACAACTCATCAGGAATATGCCAGAGGTCTTCCTGATTATAGAAGACCTGGCTGTCCTCCATATGATATTTTGTATATGTATCTACCTGGATTTTAAAAAGGTCTCTGGGATAGCGTATGTGGCTCTTCAAATTAGACGGCATTTCATCGAAAGGTTTAAACAAGTCTGGGAATATAGCCGCATAGGTCTTTACAATGGGGTCATTTTCGTCAATCATATAAAAATGGACATCACCATTATAGGCGTCAACCGTGATCTTTACCGAATTTCGGATATAATTTATTTTATTATTTTTAAAACGCCGAACAGATCTGGTGGAATAGGGATACATATTGGATGTTGTGTAGCCATCTAACATCCAATAGAGTTTCCCCTTTGATATAACGAGATAAGGGTCGCTGTCATAATCAATGAATGGGGCAATTGACCTTACCCTGTTGCTTATGCGGCGATTATACATTATACTGCTGTCATTTTTCAAATAATTGGTAAACAGTATCTGAGGATCAAGGAATTCAATGGCGAATAAAATTTTCCTGAAAAAGGATTTAATGGGGACACCTCCATTGCCTGAGTAAGTAGCGTAAACATTCTTGTCCCCCCTCGGGTAATCAAATTCATTGGCGGCAGTTTTTACCATGACATAATCATCAGTTCTTTCTCCGTAATAAACCTCCGGCCGTTCTATTTTCAGATCAGGCACAAAGGATGGGGGAAGGTCTTTGATTAAGAGATCAGGAAGTCCTTCGCTCGTTACTTCATTTACCAGGCTTAAAGCTGCACCGTAACCGTGTGTATAGATTAAATGTCTATTGACCCAGGTGTTGGCCTGGGGTGGAAGTTTATTTACAACCATTTCTCTGGCAGACAGCATGACCTGTCTGTATTGGTTGTCGATTGTATAACGGTCTACATCTACATTATTAAAATCGTAATAAAGTCGAATGGATTGAATCTGTTTATATGTTTGGAGAAGCGGTCGTTCATCCCATATTCTTATATTTTGAATCGTTGCACTCTGCTCCTTGATGTCTGCCATACTTAATGTATCCTTGACAGCAAAGTCGACCTCTTTTATTTTGTTTAGATTATAGGCCCTGCGGGTAAAATCTATATTGTATTCAATATAAGGTGATTCCTTGGCCAGTTCATTGGGCTTTACCACAATTTTTTGTACCGCCATAGGGATGATTGTACCTAACACAAATATGGAACCCAGCCAGGCACCGATACTTATCCATAATATTTTTTTTGAACCGGTAATAAACACGTTTAAAAAAAGGATTAAAGATAATGCCATTGAAAGGAAAATCGAAATCTTATAGCAGACTATTTTGACGTGGACATCGGTAAAGCTTGCGCCAAAGGCAGGACCCTGTGTAGAATAAATAAGATTATAGATTTTTAGATAATATCCCCATGATAAAAGCAGGGCAATTATTCCGCCAAGGAAAATAAGGTGTTTTTTTGCATTTTTTGAGATTGTAATCTTCGGCAAAGATACGGCCTTACCCTCTGCTTGGGTATATGCATCGATTACCTGCACTGCCCCGTCCCTCAGATACCAAATAATAACAATAGCGCCAGCAAATAGGAATAGAATCAATAAACCGTATTGGATAAAGGCATAAAACGGAAGGGAAAAAACGAAAAAGCCAATGTCCTTGTGAAAAATTGGGTCTGTCTCATTGAAGGGCTGCTGGTGTAAATAGCGCAAAACCATATCCCACTCGCTTGAGCCCTTTGATGCAATAATAAAGCTTACAATCAGGATAAATCCCAATAAAAAAATATTAATGGTATTGCTTGAAATTCCGAGCTGCGCAAAATAGCCGCCCTTGTCACTAAACTCTTCCCCTCGCATACTTCCATGGTTTAGCCGCTTTGCTGCGTAAATATTAAAAAATAAGATGATAATTAATAGCAACCAGACAATGACCCCAAAGCCAAATTTGCTAATAAGTATGGTCCAAAAAACATTGGAAAATGATAGATTCTCAAACCAAAGCCAGTCAGGATAGATTGAGGCAATTAACCATAACAAGGCAACAACCACTACGCCGAGTGCTATTAACAGTTTTGTTTTCATAATTTAATCTCTCTTATAAATTGTTTTCTTGAATTGTGTATATGCTTTACTTTGATACTTACAGTAGGGCGAAACATAGGGCAAATATTATCCCTTGTCAAGGTTAATAGATATTGATGCCGTAATAAATGGGAGTAAAGTTTTTCTGATGCGGCTGTCGGCTGCTGGTTCCTCTATTCCACGGAGGGAACAGAAAAAAATTCTCCTTCCCGGCACATGCCATTAAGATAAGAGATGGTTACTGCTATTTATTGAGTCAATATATAAACGTAACATACAAACAAAACAACTTCATGGGAAGTAAAATACGAAAAATGGAAAGGGTGTACATTGTGTAAGTGAATGATTATATTTATTATACAGAAGAATTTTACTTTATACGATTTTGTTAATGTATCATACAATAACATTTGTGGGAATTAATAAAAAAAAATAATTATACTTATTTTTATATGGATTACAGCCGCAATCAGTTACGGAAATGCTGGGGAATTCTTAAAGGAAAGGATAGTATTGTGACTAATAGAGAAATAAAGACAGAAAAGGCTACATTTGCAGGGGGATGTTTCTGGTGCATGGAGCACGCTTTTGAAAAAATTGATGGAGTTTTTAAGGTAATTTCAGGTTACACCGATGGGCATATTGAAAACCCTACATATGAAGAGGTATGCACTGGGAGAACCGGCCATGTTGAAGCAGTTCAAATTTTATATAATCCAGGTAAGGTAACCTATCAAAACCTGCTTGATATATACTGGATGCAAATTAACCCAACAGATATAGAGGGACAGTTTGCGGACAAAGGCTCTCAGTATAAGACCGCCATTTTTTATCACAATGATGAGCAAAGACGTTTGGCAGAGATTTCCAAAAAAAACCTCAGTAAGTCTGGAAGATATGAAGACCCAATAGTCACAGAGATTAGAGAATTTTCAAAATTTTATGAGGCAGAGGAATATCACCAAGACTACTGTAAGAAAAACCCCTCGAAATATAAATATTACAGGGATAGGTCAGGTCGGGACCAGTATTTAAAAAAGGTGTGGGGAGATAAACAAAACGATACAGTTAATTACAGAAAACCATCTGAACAGGAGCTCAGGGAAAGGCTAACCCCCATACAATACAACGTGACACAGCAAGATGCTACTGAAAGGGCATTTTATAATGAGTACTGGGATAATAAAAAAGATGGAATATATGTTGATATTGTCTCTGGAGAGCCTCTTTTTCGTTCAATTGACAAATACGACTCCAAGACCGGATGGCCAAGTTTCTCAAAAACAATGAAACCTAATGTTGTAGTTGAAAAGGAGGACAGAAAACTTCTTTCAGTTAGAATCGAGGTAAGAAGCAAATATGCCGATTCCCACCTGGGGCATTTGTTTAATGATGGACCACAGCCTACGGGGATGAGATATTGCATTAACTCGGCAGCCATAAGGTTTATCCCAAAGGAAGATCTCGAGAAAGAAGGATATGAGAAATATAAAGAACTTTTTAGTAATTTCTAAAGTGTTAGGCTTGAGTTAGGGCAGGTCAATATATATTTTTCATTTAATTTGCAGGCTATGCCTTAATCACATTGGGTGACAAAAATTGATTGGCCCAGGGAACTGAAAAACCGAACCCTGGGCTTTAGACCATTAACGGCTACCTATTTTTTTAGTTCATCCCATTTATAATCTATTAATTCCAGGAGGACACCGTTTACCGCCTTAGGATGTATAAAGGCAAATTCACAATCCCTAAACGGTCTGGCCCCTCCAATAAACGGATATCCTTTGCCTTCCAGCTCTTTTATGGAATCCCTGGTGTTATCCACATTAAAACTGATAAGCATAACACCTTCGCCGTTTTTATTAATAAACTTTGCCACATCTCCATCAGGGGATGTGGACTCCATTAACTCAAACCCAACTTCCCCAAGCCAGTATCGAGCTACCCTTATCTTTTCCAATTCATCAACATACGGATCATCCGGGTGCGGTTTTCCCAAAATAGGTTCCCACTTTTTCCTGGCCTCTTCGAGATTTTTAACGGCAATGCATATGTGATCTATCTTGTTAGTCTTCATTTTACCTCTTATTTTTACTAAAATGTTACTTTTTCAACTGGCACGGTTATTGCCGAATCAGGGCAAACACAGCCACATTCGTTGCAGTCTTCACATAAAAACTCTGTGACCACAATCCTGTTGTCCTGGACTCTTATTGCTGAATCCGGGCATACCTCTACGCAAATCGGTTGAATCACACCCCCACACATGGTGCATTTTTGAGTATCTACTTGAGCAGCCATATCATTACTCCTGTTTATTATTCTTGCACAACCTCCTCAAGCACACCCCTTCTCCTCGCGGGATGGCCTTTAAGGTTTCTATCGTATAGTTTGTATTAAAAAATTTATTTACATCCTCAAGTATCGTCTGCAAAATCCTGTCGCAGCATAATACATCTTCTTCCATGTCAACACCATACTCTTTGGCGAATGTCGGCCATGGGCATCTTTTCCATTTTATGAAAACCTCTGATGGGTTTTCACCCTTTTCCACCTCAACAACTGCGCCCTGGTTTATCCAATTGCCTGCAAAACTTTTCGCCAAATTCATTAGCCAGGCCTCCTCTCCCTTTAACCAATTTAAACGGGGAAGAAAGCTTTTGCCAATCTCCATGCCCATAATTTCAGCTGTTTTTAAACTTACGTCCAAAGGTTTGACATCCGGCCCTGCAAATTGCAGGGCGGCTTCCCTCCACCTGTAGTAAGTTTTGCCGATTTCATTCTGGGCGCCATGCAGATTTTTCCACAGTTTTGTTATTTCTTTTTCTGCATTAAATGACATTTTTAACCTCCTCTTTAAATCCGAATTCCTATTCGGTAACCATCATGCACTGCGCTAGATAAATTACGAGGCACCAACGCATCTCCAATGACAAAAAGTTCAATGCCTTCTTGTTGGACTATATCCTTAAGACTGTTATTTGCCTCTCTCTCGGTTACAACAACAGTATCACATTCCACAGGGAAATTATACCCATCATAGGTCTTAACCATAACCCCATTTTCTTCTATGCTTTCAAGATCGCAATCATTGTATGCCATGATTCCGTTTTGTCTGAGATATATCATATATCGCCACTTGAAGGATGGATTGACATCAAATCCCGCAGATTTTTCTCTGCCAACAATGGTAACCTTTTTCCCTTGCTTGGCAAGGAACAGGGCAACCCCAATAGCTGGTTTTCTGTTTCCCCACACCACAACTTTATCGCCGACTTGAGCATCACCGCTCAAAACATCCAGTACATTAACAACGTTTTCCCGGTCAAAACCGGCGCCTTCACCCTTAGAGTAAACCGGGCCTGTGGCCAAGACTACACTGTCAGGCAGTTCTTCCTGGATCAAATCCTCTGTTACCTCGGTTCCCATATGAAACGTTACACCGGATTTATCACACTGGGCCTTTTGGTACCTTATGCATGTCATAAGCTCTTCGTCTCCATAGGGGGCCTTTGATGCCTCAAGAAGGGTACCTCCCAGTTCTTCGCCTTTCTCATACACATGTACTTCATGGCCTCTTTGAGCTGCAGAATAAGCGCATTCCAGCCCTGCAGGACCACCTCCAACAATCATAATATTTTTTTGATCTTGTGTCTTCTCTGGTGTAGCAAAGGCAGGATCTGATTCATGGGCACATACAGGGTTAATATAGCAGGTCATGGGAGCGTCTCTGAAAAGCCTTGCGAGACAGAGGTTACATGCAACGCAGTGTCTTACATCTTCCTCTCTGCCTTCCAATACTTTTTTAGGCATAAGGGGATCTGCAATCATTGGCCTGCACATTTCCCAGAAATCCAATTCACCATCCCCGATAGCCTTGTTAGGGATATCCGGTGTAAAAAGTCTATAGGCCATTTGCACTGGTATTTTTATATGCTCTTTTGCTCGTTTTGCAAGATGAAGCCATGATCCCATTGGCACGTCTCTACTAATTACCGGCACTATAGACTCCTGCCAGCCGGCAGTGACACTCATAAAATCCGCCCCTGCTTCCTCTGCCATTTCATAGGTAACCATTGACTCTTCATGGGTGTTACCCCTTACGTCGTCTAAAAGTTCTTCTGCACAAAGTCTAATGCCCACAGGGACATCACCGCATATCTTTTTAACCTCCTGTACGAGTTCTACGACAAATCTCATCCTTCCCCGGATATCACCGCCGTATTCATCTGTACGCCTGTTGGTGTAGCTTGACACAAAGTTTGATAGCAGATAACCTACAATTCCTGAAATTTCAAGAATATCAAACCCCGCATTCATTAGTCTTTCAGTAGCATCAACATGTTCCTTTAGACATTGCTTTATGTCCGCCTTAGTCATCTCCTGGACCGGTCGAAAAATCCTCAGTCTTTGCGGAACGATTGAAGGCCCCTGGCACTGATCAACCTCGACTGCGCCAACCCTGCCGCAGTGCATTAACTGGCATGCAGCAACCGCTCTCTCCTCGTGAATTGCATCAACAAATTTCTTTAAGCCGGGAACGAATTTATCATCCCATGCAGCAGCCTGTCCGACATACCCCTGCCCCATACGTTTCTCATCCATATACACACCCTGCATGGTGCATATGCCGCCAACAACCCCTTTAGCCCTTTCCCTCAGATAGGCTACATCAGCGTCTGTAACAAAACCGTTGTGATCATTCAGGTTATCTTCGGTTGCAGCATACTTTATCCGGTTTGGAATAGTAAGTTCTCCTAACTGGATAGGTTTGAACAGATGAGGATACTTTTTTGCACCTGGATATGAAGAATAATCCCATTCAAAAAGTAATTTGGCCATCTCACTTCTCCTCCTTGTTTAATATCAATCCATTTATGTATACAGTATACATAAAAACGAAATATATTTGATAATTTTTAGCTTGTCAAGATATAAAAACTCTCTGGATATAAAAACTCTCTCCCTTATTTTTTTGCATGGCCTGCATACTAAAACCCAATAAATAGTCTACCTTTGTTACATATTAGATTCAAGGTCAAATCCTTTCCAGGCATATATTCTTATCGTTTTTAACGTTGTCTTCGCGAAACAAGAAACAGCAAACAGATTCAGACTATATTT
>CBFDCD010000042.1:0-11587 GCA_965603225.1 uncultured bacterium | reverse complement strand
AAAACTCTCTCTAACCCTTATTATTGAGCTGCTGGGTTTTTATAGTAGTGCGTATTCATATACGTCATGACTCTTTCATGAGGTCGACTTTATTGTTAATAGGGTGCCATGTAAGGCGTACAATAGCTTGTTACGGGACCATCAATAATATAGAGTGAATAAACTTTAACTAAAGAATTTTTTATCGCATGCCGATAACATACTATAAGAAAACCATTTTTTTCTTAACTTTTTATTATACCTCCTTTTAACCCCTGGGTTTGATGCTCAGGGGTTTTTCTTTGCTACCTCTGTGCATATTATAAAGGCATTTAGCCCTATTTGCATGCTTTATTTGTATAATTGAAAATTATTTATCATAGTATTTGCAAAAAACCTGCCTTTAGCAGTTGTTTTCTTTCAGATTTCCTATATTACTTATAATAACTTACTGAGAACTCTGTTATAATGACGGATACAGCAATAACGATATTTTTAATAAATTAGAGATGTCTTGAGATATTTGATTTTTAATCTGCTTGAAATATCTCTATGATGATTTTATTATTAGAAGCATAAAGAATTTGTCTTTTTCACAGTCTGGTATTTTTTCTGTGGGGAATAATGATTTCGGTTTGAATGTTTTAACCCGCAAATTTTTGGTCATTTGATATTGTACTTTAATTGGTGGCGGATTATGAAATTATTGCTTTGCTTGTTAGGCCTGGTATTTATTGTTGAAGGATTGCCTTATCTGGCTTTTCCAGACAAAATGAAGAAATGGCTGCAGCAGATTCAGCAGGTTCCAGATAATCAATTAAGGATAATTGGTTTTTGTGCAATGTGTTTCGGTCTTATAATAACATATATTTTCAGGTAAGAGAGTGACTTATTCTTTAGAAGACTATGATTATAAACTGCCTGTTGAGTTAATTGCCCAGGAACCTGCCTTAAAAAGAGACGGATCCCGCCTTTTGCACGTAAATAGATCTACAGGTGAAATTGAAGGCCATCAATTTTCAGCAATGCCATCTTTGCTTAGAAATGGGGATCTGCTGGTAGTTAATAACGCAAAAGTTTTTCCAGCCAAGCTGTTTGGAAAAAAAGAAACAGGCGGAAGGGTTGAAATTCTTGTCCTTGAGCATTTGCCAAGGACCTCGAATGACGTTGGCGATAAACGGTGGTGCCGGGTAAGGGCATCGAAGAGGCCAAAACAGGGAACCCTAATTATATTGCCGGATGGACTGACAGGCACTGTTGGAAGGGAAGGGGTTGATGGGGCGGTGGAACTTCGATTTGATGGTGAACAGGCCATTGACAATGTTTTACAAAAAAGAGGTTGCCTTCCTCTGCCTCCTTATATTAAAAGAGATGCAAATGATAGACGATCAAAAATGGACAGGAAAAGATATCAGACTGTTTTTTCCCATTTTCCAGGGGCAGTGGCTGCCCCTACGGCAGGTCTTCATTTTACCGATGATATTGTTAATTCACTTAAATCACTGGGGATTGATTTAGTCAGCATAACACTTTTGGTAGGTCATGGCACCTTTAAACCTGTAAGAGTAAACGATATTAGAGACCATCAAGTTGGCAGAGAATCGTATTTTATTGACAATGATGCTGCCGGCTCCATTGAGAGGGCCAGACTTGAGGGTAGAAGGATTGTTGCTGTTGGTACTACCGTTGTAAGAACATTAGAGACCGTATTCAAAAAGAATGGAAAAATAGTTCCAGGTTCAGGGGTTACTGATCTGCTTATTTATCCGGGATTCAAATTTCAGGCAGTTGATTCTCTTTTGACAAACTTTCATTTGCCTCGTTCATCTCTGCTGTTTCTGGTATCAGCCTTTGCCGGCAGAGCTTTGGCGATGGAAGCGTATCATATAGCAGTGGAGAAACGGTACCGTTTTTATAGCTATGGCGATGCAATGCTTATAACGTAAAGAAAGGTAAGCAAAAAGGTATAAATACAGTGGAGTTCAAGATTTATAAAAAGAGTACATCAGGTAAGGCAAGGCTTGGTGAGATAAAAACAAATCACAGCAGATTTGAAACCCCTGTATTTATGCCTGTTGGAACGTTAGGGGCAATTAAAGGGGTATCGCCGGAAGAGGTAAGGGATATAGGGGTTGAAATAATTTTATCTAATACTTATCATCTCTACTTGAGACCAGGCCATAACCTCATAAAACGGCATGGGGGACTCCATCGTTTTATGAATTGGCCGGGTTCTATACTTACTGATAGTGGAGGATTTCAAACACTAAGCCTTGCCAAACTCAGAACCATATCAGATGATGGTGTTACCTTTCAGTCTCATATAGATGGTTCTACACATTTTCTGGATCCTGAGAAAGTTATGGAGATCCAGAAGGCCCTTGGGTCTGATATAATAATGACACTGGATGAATGTGCGCCGTTTGGAGCCAGCCATGAATATGTTCTAAATTCCGTAAAGCTTACCGAAAAATGGGCCAAACGGTGTATGGATAATAAGGGTGACAATGGGCAGGCCCTTTTTGGCATAGTCCAGGGGGGAGTTTACCCGGATTTAAGAGAGATGAGCGCAAAGGGCTTGGTGGATATGGATTTTGACGGTTATGCCCTTGGAGGACTCTCTGTTGGTGAGGATAAACAAATGCGGGAGAAGGTGATTGGGCCGGTAAAGGAACACCTCCCAGAGGAGAAACCTGTGTATCTTATGGGAGTGGGGACCCCGGAGGATATTATCGAGGCGGTAAAAATGGGCGTGGATATGTTTGATTGTGTAATGCCTACCAGGAATGCACGAAATGGAATGCTGTTTACTGATAAGGGAAAATTGGTAATAAAAAACTCAAGGTATGCAGATGATGAATCGCCAATCCAGGAAGGCTGCTCATGTTATACTTGCACTAATTATTCCCGGGCTTATATAAGGCATCTGTTTCTTTCGAGAGAAATGTTGTCTTATAGGTTGACTACTATTCACAATCTTTATTATTATACAAATTTAATGTATAAAATAAGGGATGCCATTCGGCAGGACAGGTTGATTGAATTTAGTAATGATTTTTATTCCAAAAGAATTTCTAATTAGTAAAGTGGATGAATTGTATTTTGTTAAATTTATAAATATAAACGGAGGGAAATAGATGTTTAATTTAGTTTATGCCATGGGATCCGGAGGTACTGGCGGAGGTGCTGGGGGAACGTCCGGTGGACTGGGCGCATTTTTGCCATTGATTATTATATTTGCTATTTTTTATTTTCTTTTAATTAGACCGCAGCAAAAAAAAGCCAAGCAGCACAAGCAGATTCTTGCTGACTTGAAAAAGGGTGACAGGGTTGTAAGCTCAGGGGGGCTCCATGGACTAATAACAGGCATGGCTGACGATGTAGTTACAATGGAAATTTCTCCAAAGGTTAGGGTTAAGGTTTCACGAGGTTCTATAGCAGGGGTAACGAGAAAAACAGAGAGCGCGAAGGTTGAGGAGTAGATTGTGTCAAAAAAATTACAGTGGCGGGGGTTACTTGTCTTAATTACAATTATTGTTGCATTTGTTTATCTGATTCCTTCTATCAATAAAAAGCTGCCATCCTGGTGGACTAGTATACTTCCCAAGGAGAAGATTCAGCTTGGACTTGATTTGAAGGGAGGCATGCATCTTGTGTTGGAAGTGCAAACCCAGAAAGCGGTAGAAAATCATCTTGAAAGGATGGTTGACGATATAAAACACAGCCTTAGAAAGGAAAAGCTAAGGTATCAGGGGCTAAGAAGAAATGGCTCTGACAGGATTGAACTTATCTTGATAAGGGGTGAAGATAAGAACAGTGTGGAAGAAATGATGGAAAAACATTTCCCTACCCTTACAGTTGAATCTAGATTTTTAGGAGAAAATAACCTTAAAGTCGAGTTGGTTTTATCTGAAAAGGCCCAGAAGCATACTCGAAAGATGGCAGTAGATCAGGCGGTAGAAACAATAACCAACAGGATAGATCAATTTGGAGTTGCTGAGCCTGATATTAGACCACAGGGAAAGGACAGGATATTAATTCAGCTCCCAGGGATAAAGGATCCAAAAAGAGCGATTGATATTATAGGAAAGACAGCCCTGTTAGAGTTTAAGCTGGTGGACGAGGAAAATAGCCTGGACGAAGCCTTAAAAGGGAATGTTCCATTGGGTGATGAAGTGCTTTATCAGTTGAAAAAAGCAGGCGGTTCACAAGGTAAACTACCATTTCTTCTTAAAAGGAGGTCTGTTTTAACCGGTGAATATCTTACTGATGCCAGGGTGCAGATTGATAGCCAGTATAATGAGCCATATGTCTCAATTTCTTTCGATTCCAGAGGTGCCAGGATTTTTGAACAGGTTACAGGGGCAAATATAAAGAAAAGATTGGCTATTGTCCTGGACAGCGTTGTCAACAGCGCCCCTGTTATCCAGGATAAAATATCAGGAGGAAGGGCGCAAATAACCGGCAGGTTTACAATGGATGAGGCCAGGGATCTGGCTATCGTATTGAGGGCAGGTGCATTGCCTGCACCGGTTAAGATTATAGAAGAAAGAACTGTGGGCCCGTCCCTTGGAAAGGATTCGATTAATAGTGGATTTAAATCAATGTTAATAGGAGGTCTTATAGTTATTTTATTTATGGGTGTTTATTATAAGTTTGCAGGGGTCATTGCAGATTTAGCCTTACTTTTAAATATACTTTTCATTGCAGCAGGTCTTGCATTTTTTGGGGCCACATTAACGCTCCCTGGTATGGCAGGGGTTATACTGATTATTGGTATGGCCATAGATGCTAATGTGCTGATATTTGAGAGGGTGCGAGAGGAGTTGAGGTTGGGAAAAACTCCCAGGGCAGCCATAGACGGTGGGTATGGCAAGGCACTTGTGACCATTCTTGACGCAAATATTACCACATTGATAGCTGCATTGGTTCTCTTTCAATTTGGGACTGGTCCTGTAAGGGGATTTGCTGTAACCCTGAGCATAGGTATTGTTGTAAGTCTTTTTACAGCGATAATTGTTACGAGATTGATATTTGACTATCTTGTTATTGTTCGGGGAATGCAAAAGATAAGCATCTGATATTAAAAAAAGTTGAAATTCAATAACCAACAACACATCCATATAAGACGAGAAAGAAAGTTGTTTGTTGTGATAAATTGTGCAGTCAAAGGCTGAAAACTTACAATAATAGAGAGAGGAACATGAGACTTATAAAACATGATATTAACATTGATTTCCTGGGTCAGAGAAAGATAGCCATTATTTTGTCGGGCAGCTTAATCCTTTTGACTTTTATTCTTTTGATTTCAAGGGGAGGACCTAATTATGGTGTTGATTTTGCCGGAGGTATCCTTACTCAGGTCCGCTTCAATCAACCAACGACTCCTGATCAGATCAGGGATGCATTGCAAATGGTCGATATGGAAGACAGCACTATCCAGGAATTTGGAGAGGGCGGAAATTTTGAATATTTAATAAGGATTAGCGATACCAAGGCTGATCTCAGCAATGTCTCTAAGGATGTTAAAAATGCTTTAGGTAATGTTATTGGTAAGGATTATGTTGAGATTAGGAGAGTTGAGATGGTTGGGCCAAAGATCGGAAAAGATTTACGGGAAAAGGCCCTTTTTGCCATATTTTATGCACTCCTTTTTATGGTTATATATATCTCCGGAAGGTTTGAGTATAAATGGACTGCAAGCATTATAATGGCAGTCTCCCTTGCCGTGGGTGTCTATATAATATCTTCTCTCGGAATGAGTATAATCTGGCTTATTGCAGCTGCACTCCTTATTGCTATCGGCCTATGCTGGTTTTTACGTTTAGAATATGCACTTGGGGCGATTGTTGCGCTCTTTCATGATGTTGTTATAACATTAGGGGCCTTTGCAATTACGGACAGGGAGGTTACACTATCAATTATAGCTGCCCTGCTTACTATAGTTGGCTATTCATTGAATGACACAATTGTTGTCTTTGACAGGATAAGGGAAAATAATAGACGTTTTAAGAATAATAATTTTCAAGGTTTGATAAATCAGAGTATTAATGAAACCCTAAGCAGAACCATCCTAACATCAATAACTACTTTAATCGTTGTTATATCACTTTTTATCTTAGGTGGTGGGGTGATACACGATTTTGCCTTTGCACTATTGGTCGGTATATTGGTTGGTACATATTCTTCTATTTATGTGGCGAGCCCTATCCTTTTAATATGGAAAGGTGAGTGGTGGGAAGCCGGAGTCCCCAAGACTAAAGATTAGGTAAGAGGCAACTAATTGTATAAAGCGGAAATTCAACTCCGAAAAAAGAGGCTAAAGTCAAGGGTTATTTTATTATTAGCGACTCTTTTTTTTGCTGGATTCCTCTATATTTTTTTTGGCGGACATGGCAATGGTTTTTTTAAGCAATCATTGAAAAAGGTTCTTAGTTCGGATTCTACCTTTTATCACCTCATTATTGAACGAAATGGGATTGAAAAAAAGCTTGTTTCAGGTCAGACCATTTACACTCATCCGTATGACAGTCTCAAGATAATTAAAACAGACACTTCAATTCCTTTTAATAGGGGTATAAGACTTTTCTCTAAAGGTTTCGATGTTAATTCCCTCCATGAGGAAACAGTCATAGCAAAACTCCTTCCCTATCAGAATATCTTTCATCATTACACCTATACAATAAAGATAAAACACAAAAACGAAACAATTGGCGAGGTAGTTCTTGATATATCACCGTCTCAAGAAGATTGGTTAGAAAAGCTAAATATGATAACAAATCCTAAGGAAAAGTTGGACTTCCTTAATTTGGCGGTTCAAGAGGTTGGGGCCAATATAGACCTTAAGACTAAATTGGCAGATGAATATTTGGCCCTTAAAAAGTGGAAAGAGGGGGCCTATATTATTGAGGATATACTTATAGAAAAAAAAGACCTGGACCTTATGGAGAAGCTCGCAGGTATTTATAAAAATATGCATCAGTATAATATGCTTATTGCTACATTGAGGAAAATACTTGTAAAGGCACCAGGGAATGTTAGACTCAGGACTCAGCTCGCAGAAATTTTAGAGGAACGAGGTCGAATAAAAGAGGCGGTAAAGGAGTATGCCCTTGTTTGTGAAAAGTTAGAGGTAGATGCTAAAATAGCATGCATGAAGAATGTAGGTTATCTATTATTTAAAAATGACCGGAAAAAAGAGGCCCTTGCCTGGTATATTAAGGCTGCTGAGTTAGACAAAAATGATCCAAATCTCTATTACAACATAGGATCAATATACGATGATCTTAAGAATCAAAAATTGGCGGAAAAATATTTGCGTCTTGCCGTTGATTTAAAAAAGGATGATACTGGAGGCAGGCTTCGGCTCGGACAGTCCTTGCTTAAAAAAGGAAAATTAATAGATGCAAAAGGATATATAAAAGAAATTCTCCAAAAAGATCCAAAAAATTTAAAAGCGCTTTTGCTTCTATCGAACATAGAAGAAAAAAAAGGTGATTCAGAGGCGTTAAGACAAACCTATGAAAGAATTTTATCAGTTAACCCTAAAAATACAACTGTCCTTTTTAACCTTGCGGTATTAGAGGCGGAAAAAGGGGATATTAAAAAGGGAACCTCTTATTTTAAAAAATTAATTAAAATCAACCCAAAAGATATACAGGCCAGGGAAGCCCTGTTTGCTCTTTATCAGCGTCAAAAGCAAGACGCTCTTGCCTTTAAACAGGCAGTCATGTTAATCAAACTTGTACCAAAAAAAATTTCCCACTATACATACCTGTTTAACTATTTTGTAGCCCAGTCTAAATTTGATGAGTTGGCTAAGTATATGCGCATAGGCGTAAAGGCCAATCCAAAAAATTTTGAATTACGTCAGTATCTAATCTTGTCGTATCTTAATCAGGAGAAAAGGGGACTGGCTAAGAAGGAATTAAAGGCAGCACTGAAGTTGCGCCCCAATGATATTACCCTTCTTTATCAACTTGGTAAAATAGAAGAAGATGCTGATAACTTTGATCAGGCATTGGCATTGTATAACAAAATCCTCACCCTTTCCCCAGGAGATGAAAAGGCTGAAGAAATTTATTTAAAATTAAAGCTTGGGCTATTAAGGAAAAAGAAATAATGAATTACTTCAGAGTCTTAGTGTCTTTGTGACTGTACTAATACAATGGAAGAAAAACTCCAAAAGGTAAAAC
This sequence comes from uncultured bacterium, assembly GCA_965603225.1. Taxonomy (GTDB): domain Bacteria; phylum Desulfobacterota; class DSM-4660; order Desulfatiglandales; family B25-G16; genus M55B121. The sequence goes on along the minus strand of CBFDCD010000042.1, from coordinate 3,413 downwards.
AAATATTAACAAACATGGAAAGCGTGCTTATCGCTTACTCAGGCGGTGTGGACAGCACCTTCTTACTCAAGGTTGCAAGGGATGTATTAGGTAACAGAGTCCTCGCTGTTACTGCAAAGTCCTTGGTCCATCCGTTCGAAGAGATAAAGCAGGCAAAAAGTATAGCACTGGGCTTAGGGGTAAAACATAAAATAATCGAAACCCAGGAGCTGGTAAACCCAAATTTTTTCAATAATTCAAAAGACAGGTGCTACTGGTGCAAAAAGGAACTGTACGGTGAATTAATAGATATTGCAGGAGAAAATAATTGTAATTACGTAGTAGACGGCACAAACTTTGATGATCTCGATGACTTTCGGCCCGGCATGAAAGCAGCCCGTGAACTTGGATTAAGATCACCCCTTATAGAGGCACAATTTACAAAAGAAGATATTCGCACTCTCAGTAAAGGAATGGGCTTGGAGATTTGGGACAAACCTTCTCTTGCCTGTCTTGCATCTCGGTTTCCCTACGGGATAAAAATAACCAGGGAGAACATTGACAAAGTTGACAAGGCAGAGAGGTTCTTAAGAGGCCTTGGCATAACTCAGGCAAGGGTAAGGCATCACGACGGGATAGCCAAAATTGAGGTCATGGATGAGGATATACCCAAGCTCTCAGGAGAAAAATTGAGGAGCCAGATTATAGTATATTTTAAGGGTCTTGGTTATATATATGTTACAGTTGATCTCGAGGGATACAGAACAGGCAGTATGAATGAGGTCCTTCAAAAAAATGAAAAAAGTTGAAAAAAAGAGATAACATTATTTTCCTTCAATAAAACCTTTCTTGATAGCAATGCTTCCATACGCAGACATGATGTCCCTTCTGCTGATGACCCCAACAAGTTTCTTTGGGTCATGCCTGGCCACTACTGGAAGCAGGAAGAAATCACCCTCATTGATCCTTTTTAGCGCCAGAAAAAGGCTGTCATCCTCCATTAATGTAATTATTTCATGAGTAGCAATATTATGTGCAGTTAAGTTTTCTTTATCCTCTATAGCCGGAATTTTTTCAAAATCGGAAAAAGACAATATGCCGGTTAATTGACCGCTGCCATTAACTATAGGAAAAGCTCTTATCTTACTTCTGTAAAAATAATCCCTTAGTTCTTTAATCGTCGCATTATCTGGAATTGTCTTCACATCTTCTCTCATATACCTTCGGATTGGTATATTCTTCAACTGGCTTATTTCCAGGTCCGATTCTACATCTATTTTCAAATTCCTTGACTTGATGTCATGCACCCTCTGGTTATAATACTGTATTACTTCTCTACGATCGAGCATCCCCAAAATAGACGTATGATCTTCATCCCGCACAACCGGCAGCCTTTGGATGTTTCTAAAGGTGAATTTCTTAAGCACACCGTTAAGGTCTTCTGAGGGAGTAGTAAAAATGATATCGGATCTTGCAATATCCTTCATGACAATCAGGTCTCCAATCTCCTGATCAAAAAGCACTCCTCTAACGTCGTTAATAGAGAATATGCCTGTCAATTTTTCGTCCCTGTCTACCACAGGGAAATATTGCTGCTGACTCGAACTGAAAACCTTTTTAAATGATTTAAAGGCCATATCTTCTGGGATTAATTCAGCCTTTCTGACCTGTGGCATTAACTCTTTCACCTTTATGGTCTCCAGGATATCTACAAAAAAGTCTCCTCTATGGGCGTTAGAATCTATTTTAGATGGAACCTGCTTTACATAGATCGTCCATTTTCTGGATAGCAGGTATGTAACGGAACAGACCAGCAGGCTTGGTAGAAGGAGATGATATGAATTTGTCATCTCACTTACAAACATAATAGTGGAGATAGGCGCATTAGAAACAGCGGAAAAGAAACCTGCCATGCCTACTACAACAAAGGCCCCTGGATGCGTCACAACGCCTGGAATGAGTTTATGAAATGCTCTGCCTACCGCTCCCCCAAAGGCGCCTCCAATTACGACAGACGGACCAAATACACCACCGCTTCCTCCTGAGCCAATGGAAAAGGATGTGGTTGCTATTTTTCCAAATGCAAGTCCGACAAGAAATAGCGTGGACAGCTGATTGTGCAAGGCCATCTGTGCAAAGCCGTAACCAAAGGAAAGGGTTTGGGGGAGAAAAAAACCAATCGTCCCGGTTAAGAGTCCCCCGATAGCCGGTTTAATGTGGTTGGGTATTTTAATGTCCCATGCAATACGCTGAACGCCGTAAAAGGATTTGATGTATAAGAATCCGCTTCCTACAAGCACTAAGGCTAAAACAAGGTAAGGACCTAACTCAAGGGGGTTATCAAATGTGAAATCCGGAGATTCAAACAGAGAACCCCATCCGAATATGAGGCAGAAAACACAATAAGCGACAACAGAGGATATGCCTGCAGGAATAATCACCTCTGATTCAAATTCCGGGTCTTTATAGAGGACTTCTGCTGCAAAAAGGGCGCCTGCGAAGGGGGCCCTGAAGATACTTCCTACGCCTGCGCCTATTCCGGCAGCCAGCATTATTCGTCTATCACGATCTGAAAGTCTTAATTTTGTGGCCAAAAATGAGCCAAATCCTGCGCCGATTTGTGCTATGGGGCCCTCGCGGCCTCCTGAACCGCCTGAGGTAAGGGTTAAGGCCGATGCAATGGTTTTAATGATGGGGATCCTTGCTCGGACCAGCCCCCCTTTGTTATGGTATGCATCAATTGCTGCATCAGTTCCGTGCCCCTCTGCCTCAGGTGCAAAGGTGTATACAAGCCAACCGCTGACGATACCTCCAATGGCAGGTAAAAAAAAGAACATCCAGCGCCTGAATGGAATATCCGGTGCAGCGAAAAGGTGGTGCTCGCCGGCAGGAGCCGGTGGAGTATAGCCTGCCATAAGTCCCATGAAGACATATAACCCGAGTTGGCAGAGATAGTGAAATGCGACGGAGCCCAGGCCTGCTATGATACCAATGAGTATGTAGTAAAATATCCGTTCCCCTTCAATATTGATTTGGCTGACCTGAGTTTTTATTTTAGAGAAGCTAATCATTGTATCAACTTATACTCGGTCTGGGATTTTCGTCAAGATTAAACAGGGCAGGATGATAGAAAATCGTATTAGTGCAGCCACAAAGCCACGAAGACACAAAGATTATAAAATAATACATTATTTCTTATGCACAGTAGAATGTAATAGCAGTAGATCTTTTTTGGTATTATTATCTTTTTTCTTATGCAATTTTGAAATTTATATCTTTGCTTGGTGACTTAGTGCCTGAGTGGCTGAACTTTTCAGAAAATCCAATAATTATGCAGTATTTGTGCGAAAAACCTGCTCAGGCAAGTTTTTTCCTTCGCTCCTGTCATCGCAATCCAAACCATGTGCTCCACCCGGTTCCTTGCCTTTCAGGTC
>CBFDCD010000041.1:0-11612 GCA_965603225.1 uncultured bacterium | reverse complement strand
CCTGGATTAAGGCGAATTACCTAACTGTTCTGCTTATCGCATGCCTTGTAGGGCTCGTCCCTGAATCCGGCCCGCATATGATATTTGTAACGCTCTTTGCAGAAGGCTCAATTCCCTTTGGTATCCTTTTGGCAAGCTCTATTGTGCAGGACGGTCATGGAATGCTTCCCTTGCTTGCCGAGTCTAAGAGAGACTTTGTATCTGTCAAGGTTATTAATCTCTCTGTTGGCTTGATGGTGGGCTTGATCTTGTATTTGGGGAACATTTAGTCACTTATTGATAATACTATAAAATGTTAGGAGAAAAATGGGAGACAATAATTCATTCAAAGATTGTGTTGTTATAGCATGTGGGACAATAAGCCCTGAGTTAAACTACCTGAAAAAAGATGGTTTTTTAGATGCAATAAAAATTATATACACCACTCCAGGCCTTCATGAGATACCTCGAGAATTGGAAAAACAGCTCATTGATAATATTAAAAAGGCGCGGGAGCTTTCCAATAAGATAATAGTTTTATATGGGGGTCAGTTTTGTTACATAAACAGCTATGACGTATTCAGAACTATAGATACAATAATTGGTGAACAAGGTGAAGGTATTACCAGAATCCAGGCATCTCACTGCGTTGATATGATCGTTGGCAAAAAGGAAAGGGAAGAAATTGCAAACGGAGAAAAGGTGTGGTGGATGACGCCTGGCTGGATATTATACAGACATGATGTCTTTAAGGACTGGGACAAGGGATTAGCAAATGAAAATTTCCCAAAACATACTGGTGGTGCAATCCTTCTCGACGCAATTGACTTTTTTAACCCATATATAGAAAATCATGCGGAGAAAATCCTTGACTACTCCGATTGGATGGGTATCCCGATTATTCCCCATGAAGTTACGCTGGACAGATTTAAGAAAAAATTGCTCGACCAGCTTCACCTACTGCAGGGAGACAACAAATAAAATTGCGGAAAAAGAATGGGGCTGACGCAAAAATTATAAAACTCTGTTGAAATATTTTATGAGATGAATTTGATACAAATCTATTTGTATAATCGCGCTTATAAAAAAGGGGCTTGACTCATCAGTCAAGCCCCTTTTTTTAGTCTAATTTAGTCTAACCTCAATATACCCCGAGCTGATTCGCTGTATAGCATTTTCTACTCTGTAAAAAAAGCTATAATTCCAGCCATGAGTCAGAGTATAGTGATTTTTTAATCAGGATTTTTGCAGTTTTTACATAATCCTGCAATTCCTTGGAGAGTGATGCCAGATCAATTTTCTCATCATCTACAACCTTTCCTATTACATCGACTATATCCTGACGTCTGCCCTTGGCAATATCAACCAGGTCTTTGTCATAGGCATCGGCAATGGCGGAATACATCCCTGCTTTTTCGAGCATAACCATATATGTTCTATTCAATATCGGCCTCAGATGGTCAGGCGAGCCATTAGATACATTAGAAAGCCCGCAAGTTGATCTCAATCCCTCGCCAAGGTCTTGGACCATGGGCATGAATTGAAGCAGGGAAAAAACCTGATCCTGTTGCACATTTACAGGGGTAACAATTCCATCAATAAAAATATCCTCATTTGCTATGCCTGCCTCATTGGCCGCATAAACAAGTTCCACTGTCAGTTCAGCCCTCTCATGTTCATCCCTTGGCATGCCGTTAGGGCCCCACAAAAGCCCTACCATCCTTGCATTATATTTTGCGCATATTGGGAGCATCTTTTCATACCGTGCGGTCCTGCACATAATTGAATTAATGAGAGGTCTTCCCTTACATACAGCCAGTCCAGCCTCTAACGCCTCGATGTTAGAGGTATCAAGGGCAAGGGGCACGTCATCCACTACCTCTTGAACCGTCTTTACGACCCATTCCATTAATTCAGGGCCCCCCTTTCTGGCAGGGCCTAAATTAATATCAATGATATCCATATCTAATTCTTTCTGCTTTTTGGCCTCTTCCTGGATAGGAAGGGGATTTCTTTCCTTGAATGCCCTACCAATTTTTGTAGATATCACATTCAGGCTTTCTCCAATTAACAACATTTAGAATACCCTCCTTAAGTTAAATTACGCGGAAAAGTCCTTAAGAAACTTTGCGATCTGGGATGCTTCTCGAGGTCCTACAAGAACTTCGGAGTCTTTAACTTCCTCTTCCAGATCACCACTTATAGCCGCAGCATAGCCTGGTATGATAAGTTTTTTGTGTTTTACCTTATCATGAATACCGGATTTATTAACAAACATACCAACTGCATCACCGACAAAGCTGCCGGCCGCCCAGGCAGTCATAACAGAGAGTCCCTCCGTATCCATAATCATTAACCAGGTAGGCACCCTGCTTGCCTCAATTTCACCACTGACAATAAAATATGTAAGGGCAAAATTTGTCGTTATGACTACAGGTGAATCTTCTTTCGGTCCATTTATCTCATAAATTCCCTGCTCTACCGTCATAGGCCTCTGTGGGTCTGTATAGATATTTAATCTCTCGACCAAAAGGGAAAAAAGACTCTCCCCGATAAAATCGGAGAGGATTATAATACCGGCATATTTGGCTATAAACATTGCGGCAATAACCGTCTCCTTGTCAAGGTTGTCTGCCATCTCACAGGGAAACGTAATAGTTGGAAAACCAAGGGCACGGTTCTTTTTAGTAATGGACTCCCGACGAAGCCATACCTGATCCTCAAACGCCCTTTTCGTGGTCCTTGAGCCGGAATCCAGTATCAAATCTTTCAGGCCCATACCGGTTAATTTATTTGTCAGCTCCATGAGGCCGTCCATATCATCAGCCTTTACAGCTAGGGGCAACCCCTTTTCCTTGGCCAAGGCGCCCATGTCATCAGCATTGTCTTTAGTTGCTGCATATATTACCGGTTTTCTTTCCATGGCCGCGTCTAAGCCAGCCTTCATAACGTTTACATCCTCGCTCATAAGTACGAGACATAAATTGCTTTCATCGCATACCTTTTTGGCAAGGGCTGCAAACTTTTCCGAGTCGCCATTAACATCCTTTATGGCCACCACCTCGGGTTTTAGATTAAATCCAACACGTTCAAACTGAAATGTATCCCATACCTTCAGCTTTTCCGACAATGCGCCTTCATCTGTATCGCTTGTCACCATGGCACCAATGCCAGGTTGGCTTACAAATGTCTTCTCGTGCCTGTAAAGCACTGTCTCTCCGCCAAGCTTAAAAGACCTTTCGCCCTCACCTATCTGCATGGGCCTGATTGGAGGGGCCGATGCCTCGGCAAGCTGTTCCTTTGCCTCATCACTTACATAAGGGCAACTACTGAGCTCAGCCTTCCCGGATGCAAGCGCCATTGCAAAGGCCAGGCATGTAGGGTGCCCGCACTCCTTACAATTTGTTTTCGGCAGCATCTTAAAGATCTGAATACCTGTTAAACCCATAATAATCTCCTTCTTGTCTCTTATAGTTTGTTATTCTAATAATTTTTTATCACAGGATAGAATCCATCTCAAGGGCAGGATGTTTTTTCTCCTGGAGAAATGGAAGTATCTCTTCTTCCGTGGTCCCAATTGTCTCATCTGCGATCCTGTCAATAAAATCCGGGTCGCCTAATTCCGTTGAAATCCCTATTAATCTTTCCCTGATTTCTTCCTTAAGATGTTTTGGCATCCATACCATTCTGAATATACCGCCATCTCCCTTTATGAACTTTCTCTGACAAATATTGTATTTGGAATGACCAACAAAGCCCGGTGTGGATGCCCCTCCCCCGACTGTACCTGCAAGGGTGCTAAATTTCATTCCGCAGGGTGTCATATCAATATAATCCCTGTCAACGGTCATAACCCCATTGCATGAAGGGAGTATAGCTGCAAGACATTCACAACACCCGCATGTTGTCATGGGGTCGTTAACAATACTGTAAAAGTTATAATGATCTATAACCCCCCTTGATGCCTTGGCGACAAACTCATTAGCGCCAAGAAATTGGCCATATTGTTCATCTAAGACTTCACCCTTGGGAACAGGCTGGTTTGGGCCGGTAGGATTAATCTCATACGAGGCCTTGCAGTCCATCCAGTTATACGCCCCGCACAGACCCGTCCTTTCAGGGCTGATCACACAGACATGTGTTGGGGCAAAGGACTGACAGAGGGTGCAGGAGTAAAACATGTCAGTTGTTTCATCAGTCATACCCTCTACCCTGGCATCCCTTGTTTTATAAACCTCTCTTGAGGTATTGGTCAGTTCATCCACGTCTTTCTGCTCTGTGTATAGTGTAACCTGCAGTTTGTCAAATATCCTGCCAAAATCTTGATGGAGCTTTGCATGGATAATCGTACCGATGTCCTTTAAGGTAAATCCCTTTTCCACGGCGCCCTCTCCTACCCTTATCCAGGAGATATCCCTCTGACCTATATGCATTATGCCCTGGGCATAATTAATGAGATGATGGATTTGACGCTCAAGGATAGGCTCAAAATCTTCCTCCATTTCCCTTCCTGCTACCTGGACAAAAATACCAAGGGGCAGGCTATCGCCCTTTTTAACATCTCCTACATCTTTGCCCTTTACAATTATTTTTCCATCCTCGATAGCATTCAGGTCGGCTATACGAACAAGCTCAGTCATCTGTGAAGCGCTTCCGCCCATCTCCAGATATACGTCTGCTTTACGGACACGTTCACCCTCAAAGGCCGGGCCATAAGTAAGGGGTATGTCAATTTCCGTAATATTCACCTTTAATCCCCGGATCTCTATGGACTTTGCCACGATTTGATCATGGGGCACTTCCGCTACAACATGCTCATAGGTACATACCCCCCAGGGCAGTACTTCCGGTATATCCGTATCAGCAATTGTAGGAAAGCCCCAGTTGATAGCGCCTGCTGCGTTGGCCGCCCATTCTGCGTTAACATCCCCTAATGCGTTAACAAAGGCAAAAATCCGGTCTTTTTGATATTTCAACATTTTCTGATAATCCCCAGGCTGTATTCCTCCAAAGGAAAGTCCTGCCCGGTTTGCAAATCCAAGGGCAAATACGGCGGCTGAAATGTCAGGTCCAAAAGGGACAATCCTTGTGTTCCAGCCTATCTGAACTCCGGCATCAAGAAGTTGCTGTGTTACAGTTGTTCCATTTTGATTAGCAGCAAGGAATATGTAAAGATTTTTCTTTTGATATTCTTCCACTATATCCTTGGCAATCTCAGGCGTTGGGGCCGCTCCAACAATAGCTGCAAAGCCCGGTGCTGTGCCGTCAACAAACTCTACACCCCTTTTCCTCATTATGGCATCATCTGCAGCACCCAGCCAGATTTTTCCATTGTCTATATCCGGGTCCTCCAAAGATGGCTGATAAAAATCCGGGTCTTCCACATAACGGATTGCCTCAACAATCTCCTCTGCAAAGATTGCGGCTATCCCAGCATCCAGCAGTGGTCCTAAATATGGGAGATTCACATCCTTCTTAACATGGGGTGGCAGCAATGCCCTGCAGCGCTGCATTATCTTTTCCGCATCTCCTAATGTTTCAACCTTTTCCCCCATCAGGGAGTATATTATGGGCAAATAATAGGCCGTGTTTGGAAAACCTATTTCCTGTTTTGGTCCGTATTTATCTATGGCTTCTTTTAATTTTCCCTCGGCCTTGGAAACAATATTGTAACCGCCCTGTATGGCAGCAAATGCTACTAACTTCGACATATCCTTATCCTCCTTATTCTATAATGGGATCTACCTGAGTATCCCTGAAATTTTCCTTTAAGCTACCTCTAAATCTCTCCTTGCAGCCATATCAAACAGCACCCTTTCTCTTGCCTTATCAATACCCAGGGCTGCCCTCTTTTTATCTATATGGGCAATCATCTTGTGTGCGTGTTTTATTGGGTCTGCCTCAAGATCCCACATACCGCCATAGATATCCTCAAATTCATTAAAGAGATAATCCTGAAATACCGGGGCACCGGTAACCGGCAGTGTTACTCCAAATACCGTATACACACCGGATGCTACAAAATAGTGGCCTATGCTGATTGCCTTTTCGCTCATCCACTCCGGCGCAGAACCAGCGGCAGGAAGATCACTTATATCATCTCCCAGGCCCCCAGCCTTCACTACCTCGGTAGCAGCCATAAGTATTCTGCTGTTATCTACGCAGGATCCCATGTGCAGCACTGGAGGTATACCGACTGTCTCACACACCTCGGCTAGGCCTGGTCCGCAATATACCTTGGCTGCTTCTGGGGTAAGAAGTCCGGCCATACCTGCGGCAATAGCATTGCATCCTGTTGTGAGCACAATAACATCATTTTTTATCAATTCCTTGATAACAGTAATATGATCATTGTTATGAACGGTTCTTGCATTATTACATCCAACTACACCACCAATACCCCGTATTCTCCCATTAATGATATTCTGATTAAGGGGGGTGTAGGAGCCCCTGAATGATCCACCAAGGTGGTAATTGATGGCCTCATAGGAAAAGCCGGCAATAATGTCGGATTTTTCGTCAGGAATCATTACATTGGCCTTCCTATTAGGGAAGTTTTCAATGGTAGTTTTTACGATTGCCTTTGCAATGTCCAGGGCCTTATCTTCCTTGAACTCCATATGAATAACATTTTCCTCTTCCATCTTTGCAATAGCCATAGTTGTAATAAGCTTTGTATGAAAACAGGCGGCCACATTGGCAACGTTTTCCATGATACACTGAATATCAACGACCATTGCATCTACAGCACCTGTTATAATGGCCAGTTCCTGCATAAGGAAGTTACCTGCTATGGGACCACCATGTCTCTGTACTATCTCATTGGCCGTGCAACAGATACCGGAAAGCTGGATGCCGTTTGCACCTACTTTTTTGCATAGCTCCTGCATCTCCGGCAGCTCTGAGGCCACGACAATCATCTCGGAGAGCAGCGGCTCATGACCGTGAATAACCAGGTTAACCATATCTTCCTTCAAAACCCCGAGGTTTGCCTGGCTTTTAATTGGGTAAGGGGTGCCAAAAAGTACATCCTGAAGGTCAGTGGCTATCATGGAGCCGCCCCAACCATCAGCAATCGCCGCCCTGGTCCCCTGAAACATAAGGTTTTTGTAATCCTGGTCTACGCCTATGTGCGTGCGGTGCATAATCTCAACGATCTCTCTGTCAATGCCCCTTGGAATTACACCGATTTCTCTCCATAGATCTACCCTTTTCTTAGGCGCTCTCAGTGCTGTTAAGAGCTCACCCTCTTGTCGTCCCCATTCGGCAAGGGCCTTTTCTCCAACCTCTACCGCTATGTCGTCTATCTTACGTGGTTTTTCATTTTCTCCCTCGCCTTCAGTAAGGGCTACGCCAAAGTCAGGGGCTATTTCGAGAAGTTTTTTAGAGTCTTTTATCACATAATCGTTTGTCTCTTTTTTAGCGGCTGCTATAAAGGTCTCCGCCACACCCCTTCCATGGTCCGAGTGTGCTGAAGCACCTCCGGCTATCATTCGTATAAAGTTTCGGGCAGCGATAGTATTTGCAGTAGCCCCGCAAACACCTTTTCGCTCGTCTTTGCCTTCTATTCCAGCCTTGGGAAGGGGTAGACGGCATGGCCCCTGACTGCAGTTTTTACAGCATGTTCCTTCAGAGCCTATAGGGCAGGCCTTCATTTTTTCCGCCCTGGAAAAGACAGTATCAATTTCAAGTTCCTCGGCACGGGCAATCATCTTAAGGGTTGCGGGATCTATGCTCTTCGGAGCAAAACTTTTCTTCTTTTTTGGTATTACCTTTTTTTCTTCTTCTGACATTCTAAATTCCTCCTTACAATTATGTATTAGCTCTTCTTGGGCGAATTTTTATTATTAATCAATAAAAATATTAATTTTCTGCTGTTAGGTCATCAATCATTTCCTGGGTAAGTTTAATGGATTCAGGGTGCCTAAGCATCAAAACATCAGACCCTGCAAGCAAGTAACAAACAGCACCCACTGCCTCCATGAGTATGGCCCTTCTGGCTGGCTCGCCCATGTTGGGAACCTCTTCTTTCGACTGGCCTGCTTCCTTGCACTTCCATATCTCATTGCCAAGATTGTTAATCATAGGTATCTGAAGCTTATCATCCTCTTGCGTAAGTCCTGCCTGGCAAATCCTCTCCATAACAGAGTAGGCGTATTCAATGCCGTAACCAAGACCACCTGTTGTCGGATCATTGAGGAGCTGTGAGTCCGGAACACCAAGATTACCAAGGAGGATGTTGAGCTGCTTTGCAAGATTAACATCTATCGGCGTTGAAGCCACCACTATGTGCTTATATCCAAGGGCACTGGCGCCTACACCCTTATGAATTGGTTCCTCCACTGGAGACAAGATGAGATTCTTCCCCTCACAGACCTCTGCTATCTTCTTTAAGACCTGCTCATCTTTTTCATTCACAGCAGTTCCCCAGAACACAATAGGCACATCAACAGCATCGACTATCTTTTTTGCCATATCAGCCGCTTCGTCAACCGGCCTATCTTCACCATTGGGATCAGTGCTTTTTAGCTGTACCGCTATGACCTTTGCCCCGTATTCATTTACACATTTCTTTGCCCATGCAGGGGGATCAGAAATAACGTCCTTAAATGGCTCAATCGCTGCCTCCGGCCACCCTTCCGGCTCCATATCCCATATTTCCATTGCTATCATAGGCATATTTGGCATGTTACCCTCAAAAAGATAGAATGGAAAACAATCTCGTCCTCCAACTGTAACCGTATTCCCGCCACTGCCTAAGGTTATTTCTTTTACACTTCCTGTATAATTTATCTTTGGTATTTCAAAGCCCACTTCTTTACCTCCCTGTTTAAGTATCTATGCAAAAATTTATTAATGTATTTATTCCTTATCCTCAGTCATATCATTCCTTTCCACCTACAAGAAAGGCAATATATAATGTAACTATATTTTAGCTGCATTGTAACTATTATTTTTATTCAATATTGTCAATAAAAAAATGATGATTTCGAAAAAGATACTTGACTTTTTTATCAAAATTAAAATCTTGCCTCGAGATCGAGTCTTTCAAGATAGAAATAAGGAGAAAATAAAAATTCATTGGTTGACAGCAATTTTTTGGGGTTAGAAGATTAAAAATTCAAGGGTAGTCATATGTGGTGGATCCGGAATCTGTGGACGTATACAGAAATGGGGGTATGGTAGGATTATATAGTAGAAATATGTTTTTTTGTCGGCTTAAGGCAGGCGGTTAGAAAATCTCTTCTAAAACCGAGTTTACAAGCTTATCAGCAACGCGGTCATTATTAACTTTGTAGCTTCCTGACTCGATACTATCTTTAATATGTGACACCTTATCTGCTCTGATATCCGGCGATGATTCAATAATTTCCTTTATTTGCCGGCTTTCTTTAGAGGCCTGTGAAAGGCTTACAACAGCGGCTTGCTTGGGCTGCTCTGCGCCTTCACTCTTTTTTTCATTTGATATCTGTTTCTCATCAATATTTTTAATGCCTTTAGCGCCAGCTTCTGATAGCTGTTTGCTGATTTCATAATTAATTATTCTATCATCAATTTTCATATGACAATCCTCCACGTACTACATCATATTTTTATCTACTAAATCTTTGGTAATATTTTTTAAGCTGTACTGTAAAAATTTAGAATCTTCAATGGAAAGTGAATTAATAGTTTCACCATCATCATCAATTACCTTGAAAATCAAGTTACTGGGTCCTTTGTCGGTTACTTCCAAATGTGCGCCATATTCATTTTCAAGCTTCTCGAATATTTTCTTTTCAACGTCATCATTAGGACCGTATTTCGTGATTCTTCCTACAATCTCAGATGAGACCTTATCAACAATGACCTTTCTTTTAGCTTCACTTGATATGTTGATCGTATCTGGTTGACGGGAGTTCTCAACCTTCGGCTTATTTAACGTCCTGTTTTGCCTTAGTTGGTCTCCGTAGACCCTCAGCACATTATTAACTTGATAAAGTGGTATCACCATAATTTAACCTTAGTGTGCTTATCGGAAAGTAACCTGTAAAACTTTAGAGAAATTACGGCATTTTATTTTCTTTTTACCTGTGCATGAAATCTGTATGTATCTGTGTGCTGAAATAGATTTTTTTATTAGATATTTAGGAAAAAATCTTTCCTTTCTCTCTAAGTCCAAGAAAAACATGCGCTATATTTGGATCGAATTGACTGCCTGAATTCTCCTTTATAATCTGCACGGCCTTGCTATCTTCCAATTTATGCCTGTATGACCTGTCAGAGGTTAGGGCATCAAATGTATCGGCAACCGCCAAGATGCGAGATAAAAGAGGGATATCCTCTCCTTTTAGCATATCAGGATATCCATTTCCATCCCACCTTTCGTGGTGGTGTTTTATGACTTTCTGTTCTTCAGACCACATGCTGAAGTGACCAATGATATTCGCCCCAATAACAGGGTGTTTTTTTATATTCTCGTACTCTTCGTCTGTTAGTTTACCCGGTTTTAACAGGATTTTATCTGGAATACCTATCTTTCCAATGTCATGCAAATTTCCGGAAACAGACAAAATATCAATATTTTCCTGTTTACACCCCATGGCCTCGGCAATCAGTAAAGCATAGTTTTTCACCCTTGATGAATGCTGTTTTGTATACGGGTCCCTAGCCTCAATGGTCTCGACAAAGGCATAGAGGGTAGAAAACAGATTATCGTATATATTTTCGTAAAGCGCCAGGTTTTCGACCAGAAATGACGCATCCTCTGCAAGAAAATTTAAAAAATAGAGATCCTTCTCGTTAAAATTACGCTTACCATCTTTCATAAGTGAGACGAGCACACCAAAAACCATAGATTTAATCTTGAGGGGGATGGCCATGGTGCTGTGATTAACGCCGTTTTTCCTGTTAATGAGTGGTACGCCATCATTTGCAACCTTTTTGATAATGTTTTTGTCCACATTAAGCGCATCCCTGCTATCCTTATTATTATCTCTAAAAAAAGATGCGATTGCTACAGGGCTGGACATCTCATGGCCAAATACATAGAAATGCGATTCATCGCACATGGTTATCTTTGCCGACAGATTCACCAGTATTGAAAAAAGATCTCTACTTGTAGTTGCCCGATCCAATTGCTTAAGGATCAGGTTCATTGTTTCTACCTCTTTAATCTTTTGTTTTAGCTCCTTATTAATTTTTTTAATTTTTTCGTTTTTCTTGGCCTCCTCCTTCAGCAAAACATTTTCAATAAACAATGAACGCTCTCTTGTAACTTTCTCCACGGTAATTGGTAGTTGTTCTATTTTAACCGGTTTAGGCAAAAAATCTACAACACCATTTTTAAGTATTTTTATTGCATTATCTAATGACGGGTATCCTGTCATAACTACCACTGGAATTGTGTTATCATAATGCTGTATCTTATTTGTCAACTCAATTCCATCCATCCTGGGCATGGAAATATCAGTAAAACAGCAATGAACCTCTTCACTCGTTATTATCTCAAGGGCTTCAAACCCATCTTTAGCAGTCATCACATTGTAGTTATCTACAGATTCAAGGTATTCCTTGAAAATTTCCCGAATATTCTCTTCATCATCAACAACAAGTATATTTAGATGTTTATCCATAAAGTACACTGCCCATTA
>CBFDCD010000040.1:0-11632 GCA_965603225.1 uncultured bacterium | reverse complement strand
TTAAACTATGATATTTTTTTATTATTTCCAGATCATCTGCCTCTATAAATTCTTCCCAATTTTTTTTCCCCTCCACTTCCTCTCTTGAAAAGCCGGATAGTTTTTCAAATTCCCTGTTTATAAGTGTTAGGGTCAAGTTTTCATCAAAAATAACCATTGCAGTGCCTGTAGTCTCAAATACAGTCCGATATCTCTCTTCACTGTCCCTCAATGCCTTTTCAGCAAACTTTCGTTCCTTTATATCCCTGGCAACTCCAATCCTGCCTGTGGGCAACCCTTTTCCGTCCAGCAATGATGTTACCTTTAACTCTACGGAAACTCGTCTACCCTCTTTTCCGACAAGATCAACCTCGTAAATAGGTGTAGTTTCTCCTGAAAGTCCCCGGCTAAAATTTTCCATCGTTGATTTTATATATTCAGGTGACAGTATTTCAGTAAAGGGACGGTCTATCAAGTCTTGGACTTTGTGGCCTGTAACCTTTTCGCCTTCAGGGCTAATATAGGTAAACCTGCCCTTGCTATCTAAGGTAAAAACTATGTCGGTAAGGGTTTCGACTAACAAACGATACTGTTCTTTGCTCTCTCTCAGGGTTTCGTTTGATCGATGGAGTTCATGGACCATACTGTTTATTGCATCAATGATCTGCAATAATTCTCTTGTGCCGGAGGCCTTGCCTTGAGGAATAAATGGATCAACGCCTTTAAGGCTTAACGAAGATATGCCTTTTACGATTTCATTAACGGGATTTGATAGTTTCTTATTTAAGAAGAATTGAAGGAAAAGCAAAAGAAAGAAAAAAATTGCCGCATAAACCAAAAACATTTGGGCTACTGAGAAATATATATCCCTGACAAATATATTATTTGGCAGTGTAAAGTATATGGTCCATCCTGTGGGATTTTCCAGCGACTTTTTGTAGCACACAAATTCTTGATTATGATACGTAAGTGTCTGCAGCCCTCTTGAATCTAATTTGCCTAATTCCTTAAGTTCAAATCCTAAATTGTGCCTGCTTGCTATAAGATTTCTGTCAGGATGGTATACTACGATTCCCTCTGAAGAAAGTATGAATACCTTGCCCTCCTTAATAATTTCAGCAATGTTAAAAAGTTCAATGAGGGGGATAATACCGCTGAGGTCCCTTTCTAAAACAAGGGTTTTATTTTTAGGGAGAGAATACAAGAAACTGACTACAGGCTGTTGGGTAAAAAGAGATTGATGTACCTTAGAAGCAGGGATTTTTTCCGATATATAATCAATATGGGAGAGATCAAGCCCTTGGTATTGTTTGAATCGATCCTGAATAGAGGTAATACGATTTTTTGGGCCTACTATAAAATATACATCCCTTACATTCCGAAAATGTACTTTTTCCTTAAGATACGTTGAAATGTCACCTTGTTCATCTTCAGGCCTCAATGCGATAATGTTTTGGATGTATTTATTTTCCCTATTTGTATAGTCTGATATCATGGACTTACATATATCAACTATGTTGGCCATGGCTGATGCATAGTCATTTTTTTTTCTATTTATCTCTAAAATGGCTGATGCAACGGAACTCAGAAAATATAAAGATACCCCTGCAATAATTAAAATATTTCTGATTCTTTTGCGAAGTGAGTGTATCTTTGTCATTGTATCTGCCCTGCATTGTAAAATTTGCCGTTCTTTATTCGGATCTCAAAGATTGGTCTCACTACATCTCCAAAGGCATCAAATTTTACAGGCCCCATGATATTGTTGAAGCCGGATATGGATAACAGATTTTTTTTAATCTCCTCTGCTGTAAAGTTAGGGCAATTTTTTAAGGCTGCTGCAAGGATGTAAATTCCTTCATATGCCCTCACTGATCGTGCAGTAGGGCCATGTTTAAATCTCTCCATAATTTTTTCGGAAAAGGCGGCATATATATTATTTTCATATTTACTATTGATGAATGTTATAATGCTGAGACCCTCCACGGCCTCGCCGCCATACCGAATCAGGTCAGGGGTCTGGGCCCAGGTGCTGGCTATTAAACCACCTTTAAAACCACTGATGCGAAGTTTCTGTGCGGCAATACCTGTCATGGTTACCTCTGTAAGCAGGACAATAGCGTCGGGTAGTGGTTGTAGCAATTCATTTACAGTTACTCCCCAGTCTATTTCCGCTTTTGCATTAATTGTAGTGAGGTACGCATGTATAGTGGCATTTTTTTTTGTTTCATCCACATATTCTGTTACAAAACTCGGGTTGGACATATCCAATAGAAAGGATACGGTCTTGATTTCTCTTTTTTCAAGCAAGATGCCAAGGGCCCTTCCATATGAGTTTGTATTTACAGAGGATCTTATAAAGAAGTCGTCTTTTCCGGTAAGTTCCGATGTAGCTGTATATGGCGTAAACAGAATCGTGTTCTTTGATGTTACGTAATCATAGGCCTTAATGGTGCTATGGGAATAGGTATGGCCTATGATAACAGGGACGCCTTCATCTATCAGCTCTTTATCAGCCACGGTAATTCCTTCATCTGTATTTTTATCATCCTTGATTATCAAAGATAGAGGACGTCCATTTATACCGCCTTTATTGTTGATTTCTTCCACGGCAATCATGGCGCCATCTCTTATATAACCCCCTGCAGTCCCTCCTCTACCGCTCAGGTTAATAGCAAGGCCAATCTTAAACGGCTCTTTTTTTTGAGTACAGGCCATGAGCAGAAGTATATGTACGGACAATATAACTACATATCGTAAAAAAATTATTTTCTTATTCATGATAAACTCTTAATGAATGGAGCCATTCTTATTTAAAGGCCTTTTATTTATCCTTTGCGGTTCGCCCTTTTTTTACTAATGTTATAATGTCCCAGGATGATTGAGAATTTCCCACTCAACGGTCTCAGGGTTCCGCGAATTATACCGGACTATGTTATGGAGGTGGAATAGACTGTCAGGGTCGATGCGTGTAAACTTGATTGCCATCTTTCCATTCCCGCAGCGAACAACCTCACCGGTGACCTTTACAGTCACTTCAGGGCTTGTACCGGTCAGCAAAATAGTTATATTGCATTTAGTCCCTAACTGCAAATCTGTATTAATCGGCAGAAGGCACCCCCCTATGCTCAAATCAGTAATCTCCTCAATGCTGTATAAAACTTTATTGGCGGTCATTTCTACTTTAACCTTGAAGGAAACTCTGGTAAAGTCTCGTTTTTCTATAAACATATTAAACCCCTTATCTTAGAAAATGCGAAAAATTCTTTTCCTTTGATAAATCGTGAAAACAAAAACTGGAAAAAGGCTCATTAAATACATCACTTAATCCCACAATAGGACTAAGGTCCTCAAACACGTCCGCCATCGTCCCGAACTACGGGGCTCGGCCGAGGCAGGCGGGCAGCTTGACGTTTTTGATGTTCAGCGTTTCATGAATCTATTTCCAAAATTGCCCAAATAAATCGTAGAAGACTTTTTACATGCTTTTCAGCCTTCTACCTTTTTGTATATGCTTGGACTAATATATTTATATTTGTGTCTTAGGTTGCTTAGGCTTTCAGCTCCTCCTACAATGAGGTAGCCATTCTTTTTTAAAACGTTGTGTAATCTGTTTATCAGCTTTTCCTTAACAATATTATCAAAATATATCATAACATTCCTGCAAAATATTACATCAAACTCCTGGTTTGGCAGTGTATCCGTCACAAGGTTGAATCTCCTGAATGTCACTATTCTTTTTATCTCATCCTTTAACCTGACATACCCGCTCCACCTTCCACGGCCTTTTTGAAAATATTTCTTTACTATATGGGGGGCTAAATCCTTTGTTCTTTCAATAGGATAAATTGCTTTTTCCCCAATCATTAAAACATTTGTTGATATATCCGTTGCAAGGATAGTCGGCCTGAAACCCTTCTCTAAACAGTCAATGGCCACAGAATATGGTTCCTCGCCGCTTGAGGACGCGGAACACCATATGTTGGACTGGCCACTTTTGAGATAATCAAAATGATGCTTTTCTCTAAAAAAGAAGGTGTGGTTGGTAGATATGGCATCTAAAAAAAGTATCAATTCTTGATTATCATTTTCTAACATCTTCAGGTACTTATCAACTGAGTTAATGCCTGTATTGCGCAGTCTTTTTGCAAGCCGGGCCGAAAGGAGTTGTTCCTTCCCTTCGTGCAGGTTGATACCGCACTCCCTGTAAACTAAGTCTCTAAACCTCATGAACTGCTTTGCAGTAATTTCCATCAAGAGAAACCTTATTTAACTGTATCTCAATATCTAAAATCGGCACTATGGTAAAAAATTTTTTCCGAGCTATTTTGTCCTTTTTTGGAAAAAAATATATGAAATGCTGACCGCTAAAATCGCCTCATTGCTTGAGGGTAGTAAGCCAAGTTTTTGGAATTTAGGGAGGCATTAAAGGAGCCTTTTCCCTGTTTCCAGTTTCAAGTCCTCCCTGTTATGGCTTGCATAAAGTATTTTGAATCGCTGTAATGTTATATAAATAACTTCAGTACAATAAACCGTGCAAATCAAGTTTGGTAAGGGTTTCAAAAAAAAACTTATAATAGATCATCAAAAATAAAAAAATTAGTCGTTATTCATTCCCAGACAGACTCAATGCTCTTAGTTTTTTTTATTGATCAAGGCAGTGTGTTGAGAATCTTCTCTGTTGTAAAAATTATTATTCAAAAATAAAATTATGATATTGCAGGATGCAGAAAGTCTCTTTTTCCGGCCGCACACAATATGCCTCATTTCATGGGGTGCAGATTATGATTAACGATCCTTTACGGGAAAAGTCTCCCATGGCAATGCTAAAAAAGATACACGGTTCTATTTACCTCTGTATTCAAAATAACGTTACGGACCTGTAAACAGCAAATCAGAATTTTTAAAGGTTCCATAAACTAGCAACACTAAATCCACTTATACTATAGCGAAACCATGCCTTTCTTTTCTGTCACAAATCGGATATTATTCTTTGCAAGGTTTTTTTCGCTACTGAAAATGGGAATTTAACCTCGGCACGTTTCAGGTTTCCAGACTAAAAATCCTTAAAATCATCATCCATGGGAATAACCTTCTCCGGGTTCGGCTTTTTTATATCTTCAATTGTAAGAGCCTTGGTACTTTCTGTTGGGGGCTTAATAAACTTTTCCTCCCCGCTTACTCCATACTGCCCATTACTTATCGAAGATCCGTCGAACTTTTGGCGGATTCCCTCACCACTTCCCCCAACCAGTGCAGCCAGATCACCGATAATACCCCTAAGCTGCTCTGCCTGGGCATTCATCTGCTCAGAGGCGGATGCAGACTCCTCTGCATTAGCTGCATTCTGCTGGGTTACCTGGTCCATCTGGGTGACGGCTGTGTTTATCTGATCTATGCCCTGGGCCTGCTCATTAGAGGCGGCTGCTATCTCACCAACCAGCTCGCCTACCTTGGATGCGCTTTCCGCAACCTCGGTGAATGCCTTATTTGTTGTGGTAACCAGGGTTGAGCCATCCTTTACCTTTTTAACCGTATCTTCAATAAGATCTGCTGTGTTTTTTGCCGCATCCGCGGCCCTGATGGCAAGGTTTCTTACCTCATCCGCCACTACGGCAAATCCTGCGCCTGCCTCACCTGCCCTTGCTGCCTCTACTGCTGCATTAAGGGCAAGAAGATTCGTCTGAAAGGCGATCTCGTCTATAGTCTTAACGATCTTTTGTGTATCTTCACTGGCATGAGAGATCTCCTGCATAGAGGTGGTAAGGCCTTCCATAGAATCATTCGCCTGAGCAATTACCTGATTTGCATTCTTCATAAAATTATTTGCCTGGCCGGCATTGTCTGCATTCTGCTTGGTCATAGAGGACATCTCCTCTAACGAAGAGGATGTCTCTTCAATGGATGCGGCCTGCTCACTTGCACCCTCTGCCAGGGACTGGCTGGCGGAAGATACCTGGGTTGATGCAGAGGCCACCTGGTCCGCCCCTTCGTTTAGGCTCAGGATTATGCGACGCAGAGGGTTGATAATGCTGCCTTTCATAAAAAAATAAGATGCGGACATTACAATAAACAGTAAAACAAGTGTAATGATGCCAATGAATAAAAGGGTCCGGTTGAGATTTCTTTTAGCCCCTGATCGTGTGGACTTGATCTTGTTTTCCGTTTCTAACTCAATTTTTTTTAGTTCTTTTTCCAGGTCCACCCTTCTTTGCTCAACCTTGGCCTCTATATCATCTGTGTACAATCCTGTCCCAATAATCCAGTCCCACTCTTTGAAAAGCTTCACATATGAGAGTTTAGGTTGGGGTTTATCCGCACCATACTTAGGCCAGTAATAATCTACAAAACCTTCGCCTTTATCGCGACATACCTTTACAAATTCTACAAATAGTCTCTTGCCGTTAGGATCCTTATTTTCAGACAGATCCTTGCCATTAAGCTGTGGTTTATAGGGATGCATAATCATTTTTGGATGCGTGTCATTGATCCAGAAGTAATCTTTACTTTCAGGGCCGTATCGGAGATTTTTAAACAGGTCAATCACATTTTCCTTCTGCTCCTCAACCATTGCCTTTTTAATTTCCTCTTGAACAGTGCTGCTCAGGCCTTCTTGATCTAAGGCAGCGGCATCCTTAAGAAATTTTTCCAGGGCGCTCATGGCTGTTTGAACCTGTGACCTGATGTGTTCTTTTTTTTGTTCAGTAAGGTCCCTTTTAAATGCCTCTTCCTGTTTTTTGGCGTCCGCCTTTGTCCTTTTTATGTTTTCCATACCAAGGGATTCTATCTCTGTGATGGCCATTTTTCCTGTATTGTTTAGCTGCACCCAGGAAACAACACACACAATAACTGCCGTAAAAAGCAGAGATACGGTTATCAGCACCATCATTTTGGTTGTTATTTTCATTCTTACTCCCCTGCCTCGGTCAAGCGCTACCATTAAGATGGCTGACAACCTTGACTGAATTAAAGTTTGAAATCCTTATAAAAAATGTCGCATATATACCTTTAGTAGTTAAATCTTGCAAAATTCTTGCCATAAATAATTTTATTTTTATCTAACTCAATCCACAACATCTTGAAGCAAAACAATAAAACTGATTCTATATAGAGTGATTAAAATGTTAGATAAATCGTATCGAGGCATCATCAAGATACTGATGTCATTAATTTGACATTTAGTAATGTAAAAGAGGCTTTATTTTTTAATGCACCATATGTGTTTGATTAAAAACACAGGTTTTCGGTTAAAATTAAAAAACCTCCTCCCTCCCTTTCATGCATTAGAAGTGGTAGTAAGGCAATGATCATACGCAGAGACGTTATTTTCAAGTTTTCTATAAATCAATTAAAAGGCATTGCAGGCATGCAAGGCAATGACAGAAATAACAAGGTGTTGACAATAAAAACAATGATATCCCAGCAAGCTCGGTTTTTTATTGTGTCCCTTGGTGTTTGAATTAGTGCATCAGTTACAAGGGTTGTAGTCAGGAAACAGAAAAAAACTGCTATGGTGAAACATTATGCAAAGACAACAGTCATCCTGGGGTCTTCCTTCACACTGAAACCTTATCGCGAAATAACCGCTGACCCCTGGCCCAGGCCTGATTTCAATTGTAATGCGCATAGGATCATTTCTCTGGAAAAAAATTAAACCTTACTATTTAAAATAAAATTTGTCGTATTCCCCGAGCTGGAGGCTGAACATGTTTTTCGTTTAGGCACCTATATGTGATATTTCTTCTTGACAAATACACAAGATATTGAGTATTTTGCGCTTATATCTTCTCATCTTAGGCAGGCTTACGACGTATGTAACGCTAAATAGGAATGCATGGTGTCAACATTCACATCAAAGGAAAGCCTTATTGATTATTACAATGTACTGTTCGGTACTTATGCTGATGTATCTTATGAGGCTTTAAAAGACATTGAGCCTGCTAAGCTTAAGGCTGCTTACAGGAAGAAGGTGTTTGAAACCCATCCTGATCGCTCAAAAATAGTGGGGAGAGACGAAGATAGAATGAACCGGGAGTTCATAAAGGCAGCCACGGCCTACGAAAAACTGATATCTATGATTGAAGATAAAAATACACCTGCTTTTAATGAAAAAAGGGATCTTAAAGAGAGAAGGGCTAACTATTATAATAACAAAGATGTCTTTCCAGACCATTACTACAGGGGGGCTATCCCAAAACGTAAGCTGCTGATAGGACAATTTTTATATTACTCCGGTCTTATTTCGTGGAAAATGATGATCAGTGCAATATCCTGGCAAAAAAGACAACGTCCTCTTATTGGACAGATTGCCCTGTCATGGGGGATGTTATCATCTTTTGATATCAAGAGTATACTTGCATACAGGGCCATGGAAGGAAACTATAAGGAGAAATTTTGCAAGTATGCATGGAGTAAAGGCTATATAAATCTCTTTGAACGAATGGCCCTTTTAGGCAAACAGAGAAGCCTACAGCGGCCCATAGGCGAGTATTTCACGAAGGAAGAGGGAATTTTACCTAATAGAGAAATAGATATTTTATTAGAAAAGATGTGGATCCACAACAGGTCCCTTCTTTAAACACAGGTTTTATTGCGGGTACCTGCTCTTGTTTCAAAAAAAATAAGAAAACGAGGACATGGTGATGATCTGAAGATCACCACCATGTGAATCAGGATAGAGATTTAGAAATCCTTAAAATCATCATCCCTCCGAGGTGTAGGCCCCTCCGGGCCGGAGGCCATAGGAATAACCTTCTCAGGGCTCTTGTCTCCCATAGAAGAACGGCGGATGGAATATCTTCCTGCTGCCTGCCTCTTGCTGTTTACCGGAGATCCGCCTTCTTTCTGACGGATTCCCCTGGCATCTCCCCCAACCAATGCCACCAGTTCACCAACAATCGCCTTCATCTGCCCTGCCTGGGCATTCATCTCCTCAGATGCAGAAGCAGACTCCTCTGCATTGGCTGCATTCTGCTGGGTTACCTGGTCCATCTGGGTAACGGCTGTGTTTATCTGGTCAATGCCCTGGGCCTGTTCATTAGAGGCGGCTGCTATCTCGCCAACAAGCTCGCCTACCTTGGAGGCGCTTGTTGCAACCTCGGTGAAGGCCTCATTTGTTGTGGAAACAAGGGTTGACCCATCCTTTACCTTTTTAACCGTATCCTCTATAAGATTTGCTGTGTTCTTCGCCGCATCAGCAGCCCTGATTGCAAGGTTTCGTACCTCGTCCGCCACCACGGCAAACCCTGCGCCCGCCTCACCTGCCCGTGCCGCCTCTACTGCTGCATTAAGGGCAAGAAGGTTGGTCTGGAATGCCACCTCATCAATGGTCTTGATGATCTTTTGTGTCTCTTCGCTGGCATGAGAGATATCCTCCATAGAGGTGGTAAGCTCTGACATAGAGGTGTTTGCCTTCTCTATTACCTGGTTTGCTTCTTTCATCAGGTTATTGGCCTGACCTGCATTGTCTGCATTCTGTTTGGTCATGGATGACATCTCCTCTAATGAAGAAGATGTCTCCTCTAAGGATGCGGCCTGCTCAGAGGAGCCCTCTGCCAGGGACTGGCTTGCAGAGGATACCTGAGAAGAGGTAGATGCCACCTGGTCGGCGCCTTCATTCAAGCCCTCAACAATGCGATCAATGGGTCTAGCTATCGATCTGGCCATCATATAGGATAAGAATAAGCCAAAGGCTGCAATAATAGCTACGACACCAATAATAATGTAGAAAATCTGTGCTATCTCCTTTTCTACATCATCAATATAGATCCCGGAGCCAATGATCCACCCCCATTCAGGTTGCAGCTTTACATAAGAAATTTTTGGTACCGGCTTGGGTTCACCAGGTTTTGGCCAATAATAATCGACAAATCCAGCCCCTTTTCTCTTGCATATCTCAACCATTTCCATGAACAACTTCTTACCATTGGGGTCGGCGTTATTTGATAAATCCGCGCCATCCAACTCCGATTTTATGGGATGCATAATCATCCGTGGCTCCATGTCATTGATCCAGAAATATTCCTTTTGCTCATAACGCATGTTTTTGATGACATCTTGGGCCTTCTGTTTTGCTTCATTTATGGACATAGCATTGGTCTTGACCTGCTTTGAGTAATAGTCCAAAACGCCCCAGGAGGCCTCTACTATGTGTCGCGTTTTTAAGTACTTAGCATCATACATGGTTGCCCTTAATTTTGGATAAACCCATGCAAAGACCATTGCAAAGCAAAAAACAATTATTATGCCCAGTGAGAGTATCCTTGTTGAAAGCTTAAATTTGTTTAACACTTATCCCTCCTTAAATCCTTCATGATAAATATTTGTTTCTAAAACCTATAAAACCTTTTCAAAGGTCTCAGTCTCCTGTTGCCTCAGCCCACCTTCTCCATGGCGGCAATCTCCTCACTATTTAAAACCATGTCTATATCAAGGAGTATCTTAACACCTCCGGATACCTTTGCCATGCCAAGGATGTATTCGGTGTCAAGACTTGTTCCGAATGCCGGGGTGTCCTCAATATCCTCCGCCTTTATGTTTAATACCTCTGAGACCGTATCCACTATCGTGCCTATCTGTATGGTGCTGTCCCGTGCATTTATCTCCACTACTATGATACAGGTCCTGTCCGTATATTCCATAGACTCCATACCAAACTTAAGCCTTAGATCTATTATAGGAATTACCTTTCCCCTTAGATTAATGACACCTTTAACAAAATCCGGTGTTCTGGGAACAGATGTAATAGGCATTATACCGATAATTTCCCGTATCTTAAGGATGCCGATGCCGTATTCCTCTTCACCCAGGGCAAAGGTAAGGTATTTGCCTTCACGGTCTGCCATAACCTTTACTGCCTGATTCATTGTTTCTGTATGTTTTGTCATGTTGTGATTACCTCCTTGCGTTTGTTTTTAGCAATATACATGCCATAGATATTGAGTATAAAAGTTTATGTAATTATTCAGGGAGACAGGCTGTAGGTATTGAGGCTGAAGTGCCGGGATTATGTGCTGAAAATGAAAACAATACTACAATGTACTATGTTGCAGGTACACAAAAACATCTCATTGGATCTATAACCATGTCAAAATATATGTCAACTATTTGACGGAAATACAAATTATTCGTAATTCCCAAGGTTCGCATTTTCACGGTTTCCCGATGATATTGGGATACAGGCCTGCCCTTCCCGTCCCGAGACCGTGACGGGATCGGGAGGCGCGACGCAATACGGCTATGGCATATGTGCTATTGCTTTTCAAAAATTTTATATCATATACTTACTTTGTAATGCCAGGTCTGGGCCAAGGGTCTGGGTAAGGGATACCACGTCACGAAGATTATGAAATTATCTTTTGATGCCCCTTTTAATCGTTTTTTATACGTAAACATACATAGAAAGAAGGGGCAATTTAACGACGAAAACGTATTACGTATTGTCTATGCAGCTAACTATTTTGAAACTAAATGTAAATTAGCCCCGATAAATCGGGATTTCCGCTACGCTTCAACAATTCGCAATTAAAATAGTCGCTTATAAAACGTATAAATTTTTCTCATTTATACCCGTGGAACAAAGCGTCCGGGTTATTCGTTAAACGGTGAAATTAATTTTTGACAAGCAGGGCCAAAAAAACTGAAAACCTTTATT
>CBFDCD010000039.1:0-11703 GCA_965603225.1 uncultured bacterium | reverse complement strand
AATTCTGCAGGTCGTATAACTACGAGATTTCGAGGTGGAGGCTCTAAAAGAAGATACAGGGTTATCGATTTTAAAAGGAAGAAAGACAATATTCCTGCAACTGTAGCATCCATTGAATATGACCCTAACAGGTCAGCAAGGATTGCCCTTATCAATTATGCAGACGGTGAGAAGTCTTATATCTTAGCGCCGGAGGAATTAAAAGTAGGGGACATTGTGGAATCAGGGCCTAATGTGGAGGTTAGGGCAGGCAACACTACAACTTTAAAGGCTATACCTGCAGGAACGCATATACATAATATTGAATTACACATAGGCCATGGCGGGCAGATAGCAAGGAGTGCCGGAGGATATGCCCAGCTGATGGCTAAGGAAGGAAAATACGGGCATGTGAAACTCCCATCCGGGGAAGTTAGAATGATATTATTGGCCTGCCGGGCTACCATAGGGGAGATAGGTAATTTGGATCATGAAAACATATCTCTTGGAAAGGCAGGCAGGGCGAGGTGGAAGGGCAGGAGACCTCATGTTAGAGGTGTTGCAATGAATCCTGTTGATCATCCAATGGGTGGTGGAGAAGGAAAATCATCTGGAGGTAGACATCCGGTTACCCCATGGGGAGTTCCCACAAAGGGCTATAGGACAAGGCGCAATAAGGCAACCAATAAATTGATTGTTAAAAGAAGGAAATAGGAAAGGAGATAAGATTGCCACGTTCAGTAAAGAAGGGACCATTTATAGATGATAGTTTAATGGCCAAGGCGATCAAGGCTAACGAGGAAAACAGCCACCAGGTAATTAAGACATGGTCGAGAAGATCAACAATATTGCCGGAGTTTATAGGATTGACCTTTGCCGTACATAACGGGAAAAAATTTATTCCGGTATTTATCACGGAAGATATGGTGGGGCATAAATTAGGTGAATTTTCACCAACAAGAATGTTTTACAGCCATGCTGGAGGCGACAAAAAAAGTCGTTTGAAGGGCAAAAAGAAATAGTTAAAAGGGCAAAAAAATTTTACAGGGTGTTGCATACAATATGAAAGCAAAGGCTATAGCAAAGTATATACGAATATCTCCCAGGAAGGTAAGGCTGCTTATGAGGGAATTGAAAGGGAAAAAGGCTGAAGATGCACTCAATTTGCTGGCCTTTGCCCCACAAAAAGGAGCCCCGATTTTGAGAAAGTTGATAAACTCAGCTGTTTCTAACGCAAGCCAGAAACCTGATATAGATGTTGATAATTTGTTGATAAAGCATATATATGCTAATGAGGGACCAACATTAAAGAGATACAGGCCAAGGGCTATGGGCCGTGCTACAAGGGTTAGAAGTAGAACAAGTCATTTAACGGTTATACTTGATGAGAAATAGATTTGCAGGGGTAACGTATAATTATGAAATTATCACATAAAAACTTGGCAAAAGGGAGGAATTAGTGGGCCAGAAGGTACATCCGGTAGGATTGCGGTTAGGCATTAATAAGACATGGAATAGCAGATGGTATGCTGATTCGGAATTTTCTTCACTTGTCGTAGAGGATAATAAAATTCGAAAGTTTTTAAAGAAGAGGCTTTCTCAGGCAGGTGTATCTAAGATAGAAATTGATAGAGCTGCGAAAAAGGTGAAGCTTAGGATTTACACGGCAAGGCCTGGCATAATAATAGGAAAAAAAGGCGCAGAGATAGAAAATCTTAAAAAAGAGATTGAGGCCAAGATAAAACGAGAGTTTTTTATTGATATTAAAGAGATACGAAGACCGGAACTGGAAGCTCAATTGGCGGCAGAAAATGTTGCCATGCAGCTGGTCAGGCGTGTGGCATTCAGGAGGGCAATGAAGAAAGCCGTTACAGCTGCTATGAGATTTGGGGCACAAGGTGTGAAGATTTCATGTAGCGGTAGATTAGGTGGCGCAGAGATGGCCAGAAGAGAATGGTATAGAGAGGGAAGAGTACCCCTTCATACGCTTAGGGCTGATATAGACTACGGTTTTAGTGAGGCCTTGACAACATACGGAGTAATAGGGGTTAAGGTAATTATATGTAAGGGAGAAATTTGGCCAAAAAAAGGGAATAGAAGAGGCGAAATATGTTAAGCCCAAGAAAAGTTAAACACAGGGTTATTCACAAGGGCAGGACGAGGGGAAAGGCCTACAGGGGGTCGAATATTGAGTTTGGTGATTATGGCCTTCAGGCGACTGAATGTGGTTTTATGTCTGCCAGACAGATTGAGGCTGCAAGAATTGCAATAACACGGTCTGTTAAGAGGGGTGGAAAGGTTTGGATAAGAGTTTTTCCTGACAAGCCAACATTTAAAAAACCTGCTGAAACAAGAATGGGAAAAGGTAAAGGTAATCTTGAAGGATGGGTGGCTGTAATAAAACCTGGAAGAATATTATATGAATTGGAAGGTGTTGATGCGAATACTGCCAGGGAGTCTTTCCGTTTAGCCGGCCACAAACTACCATTTGCTACTAAATTTTTAAGTAGGAGCTTTTAATACTGTGAAGAGTAAAGAATTTCGTGAATTGAGTGTTCAGGAATTAATGGACAGAGAAATAGAATTAGCAAGGGGGTTGTTTAACCTTCGATTTCAAATGGCCACAGGTCAACTCAACACACATACCTCTATCAGGAAGACAAAAAAGGATATTGCCCGGGTAAAAACACTAATCAAAGAAAGAGAATTGGAAAACAGTAGGGCTGGGGCTTAATATGGAAACACGCGGCAAAAGAAAAGAACTTACAGGCGTTGTTTTAAACAACAAGACGGATAAGACTGCAAAGGTTTTGGTTGAAAGATTAGCAAAACACAAAAAATACAAAAAATATATCAGGTATAGAAAAAAGTATTTGGTACACGATCCACATAATAGATGCCAGATAGGTGATAAGGTTATTATTTTGGAAAGTCGTCCTGTAAGTAAGCTGAAAAGGTGGAGGGTTTTGGAGATTCTTACTTAAAAAGTTTCTCTGATTTTTTGTGTAAACATATAGTTGATTTTAGGGATAGGCATTATGATACAGGCTGAAACATTATTAAATGTCGCTGACAATTCCGGCGCTAAAAGGTTGAATTGCATTAAGGTACTTGGTGGTTCGAGAAGAAGATATGCAAGCGTTGGGGATGTGATTGTTGTTTCTGTTAGAGAATCTTTGCCTAACAGCAAGGTAAAAAAAGGTGATGTTTTAAAGGCTGTAATAGTGAGGACGGCTAAGGAAATCCGAAGAGAAGACGGCTCATATATTAAATTTGATGATAACTCGGCTGTGCTTATAAGCCAACAGAATGAGCCAATTGGAACCCGTATTTTTGGACCGGTTGCCAGGGAGCTGAGAGCAAAGAACTTTATGAAGATTATATCTCTTGCTCCTGAGGTGCTATAATTAAGGTAAATGTTATTTACTATGGCTAAAAAGAAATTTCATATAAAAAAGAACGATAAGGTGATGGTAATCGCTGGGAAGGACAAGGGAAAAATAGGCACGATCCTGGAAATGATTACTAAAAAAGATAGGGCTAAAGTAGAAAAAATAAATATAGTTAAAAGACATACAAAGCCTGGAGGGAAAGCTGCTCAGGGGGGTATTATTGAGAAAGAGGCCTCGATTCATGTATCAAACCTTATGCTTATCTGTGGAAAATGTGCAGAGGCAACAAGGATGGGAATAAAGATACTTGAGGATGGCAGCAAGGTCAGATTTTGTAAAAAATGTGGGGAAATCTTAGATAAGTAACAATTAGTTTAATTTGTTTAGACAAAATATAGATTTATAATTCAAACAGCAAATTAAACTAATAAAATTACTATAACCCATTAAACTAATTAAACCAACTAAACAAATTAATTACTATGTCTCGATTAAAGGAAAAATATAACAAGGAAATTGTACCTGCATTGGTGAAGGAATTTGGCTACAAAAGCATCATGGAGGCACCAAAGCTCAAAAAAGTAGTACTTAATATGGGTATTGGTGAAGCAATACACAATATCAAGGTTCTTGATTCAGCCGTGGAGGAATTGGCCCTTATAGGGGGTCAGAAGACTGTTATAACAAGGGCTCGTAAATCCATTGCAAGCTTCAAGGTAAGAGAAGGAATGCCCATAGGATGCATGGTTACATTAAGAAAAGAAAGGATGTACTATTTTTTAGACAAGCTTTTTAATGTAGCCCTTCCCAGGGTTAGGGATTTTCGAGGCTTATCTGATAAAGCATTTGATGGCCGTGGTAATTATACATTAGGGATAAAAGATGAGATTATATTCCCTGAGATTGATTACGATAAGATTGATAAGGTAAAGGGATTGAACATTACTATTGTTACCTCTGCAAGTACGGACGCGGAGGGCCGTTTTATGCTTGAGAAAATGGGATTATTTTTTAGAAGTTGACAAGGAGATTGATTTGGCTAAAAAATCTTTGATTGCAAAGGCACAGAGAGAACCAAAATATTCTACTCGACAGTATAACAGGTGTCCACTATGTGGAAGAAGCAGGGCTTATATTAGAAAATTTGGCATTTGTAGAATCTGTTTTCGTAGCCTCGCCCTAAAAGGCGATATACCTGGTGTTATTAAATCGAGCTGGTAGATGAGCAATTATGGAGATATATTATGACAATGGTTGACCCTATTGCAGATCTTTTAACGAGAATAAGAAATGGCGGCATGGCCTCATTTGATAAGGTGGAAGTGCCGAACTCTAAAATAAAGGTCAGTATAACAAAGCTGTTGCAAAGCGAGGGATATATAAGAAATTATAAGGTGATAGAGGATAATAAGCAGGGTAGAATTATAATATACTTAAAGTACAATGGAGATAAAAGCCCTGTAATTAAAGGCCTCAGAACGGTAAGTAAGCCAAGCTGCAGGGTATACTCGGGATATGCAAAGATACCCAAGGTATTAAACGGCCTTGGAGTTAATGTTATTTCCACCTCCAAAGGAGTGATGACAGACAGGGAGGCAAAGAAAATGAAGGTAGGTGGCGAGATCATTTGTTCCGTATGGTAGTATTTAATAAGGATTATTTAGAAATATTAATAAAAGAGAATATGTGATGTCAAGGGTAGGCAAAAAACCGGTAGTTGTTCCAAAGGATGTCAAGATTGAATTTGATGGCGTAAAACTTTCTGTTAAGGGACCAAAAGGGGAGTTAAACCGCACTATTCACCCGAGCGTTAAATTGGATATTGATGACGCAAGTATATCATTATCAATCAGTGATAAGTCCAAGGAGTCTGAATCTCTTTACGGCCTTTTTCGTTCACTCATATCAAATATGGTGGAAGGGGTTAGCGAGGGATTTAAAAAAACGCTTGAGATAATTGGTGTAGGGTATAGGGTAGAATTATCCGGCAAGCAGTTGGTATTCAACTTGGGTTATTCAAACCCTGTGAACTTTGATATTCCTAAGGGAATTGAGGCCCAGGTCGAAAAGAAAAACATATTAACATTGATTGGCATAGACAAGGAACTGTTAGGTGATACGGCTGCAACTATCAGAGGTCTCAGGCCCCCGGAGCCTTATAAAGGGAAGGGTATTAAATACCTTGAAGAAAAGATTAGAAGGAAGGCTGGAAAGGCAGGGGCTAAAACATAATGATATACCTTCTCGGGGTCAAGTTATGGTAAAGCTAAAATTTTACAGGAAGGACAACGCAGATAACCTTAAGTATAACACTTTAAGATGATAATTTATTATGGCTATTATTACAGATAAAAAAGAAAGCAGACTTAAAAGGAAAAAAAGGGTAAGAAAAAAGATAAAGGGATCATCTGAAAGGCCACGCCTGACAGTATTTAAAACATCAAGGCATATATACGCCCAGATAATTGACGATGATAACGGTAGTACCCTTTTGTCTGCTTCAACGATTTCTAAGGATACTCTATCCAAGGCTGGGGGTATAAGCGGAAATATAAAGGGCGCAAAACTAATTGGAGAGACCATAGGAAAGAGAGGTAAAGAAAAGGGTATACAGGAGGTTGTTTTTGACCGAAATGGTTTTCTTTATCATGGAAGGGTTAAAGCATTAGCCGATGCTGCAAGGGAGAATGGCCTGAAATTTTAGCTACTTAAAACATAAAAATGAAAATTTGAAACTGGATGGATAAAATAAATCAACAAATAAGCAGCAGGCGCTTTGAGTTTCAAATTAAAAGGAGAAATAATTGATCAGGGAAGAGGAAGAGGAACAAATACTAGAGAAGGTGGTTCATATAAACAGGGTTGCTAAGGTTGTAAAAGGGGGACGGAGATTTAGCTTTAGCGCAATAGTTGTCACCGGCGACGGCAAAGGTATGGTCGGGGCTGGCCTTGGTAAAGCACACGAGGTTCCCGAAGCCATAAGAAAGGGCGGTGAAAAGGCAAGAAAAAATATGAGACCAACTTCACTTTTTGAAGATACCATACCCTACAGGGTAATAGGTGTTTTTGGAGCCAGTGCTGTTTTGCTTAAGCCTGCTCGACCAGGAACTGGAATAATTGCCGGTGGAGCAGTAAGGGCGGTATTAGAAACAGTTGGTGTAAAAAATATTGTAAGCAAATGTTTACGTTCCAATAATCCACACAATTTGGTTAAGGCTACTATAAATGGTCTTTGGTCTTTAAGGTCCAGAGAGGAAATTGCAAGATCAAGAGGGAAAACCGTAGAAGAAATCCTGGCCTGATGGCTTTTTGGATTACAGGAGACAATATGGAAATACATGAATTGAGGCCGCCAAGGGAGTCAAGAAAAAAGAGAAAGAGAGTTGGCCGGGGAGAAGGTTCAGGATGGGGAAAGACATCAGGCAGAGGAACAAAGGGGCAAAACTCCCGCTCCGGTGGAGGAGTAAGTGTAGGATTTGAAGGGGGGCAAATGCCCCTTCAGAGGAGAATTCCAAAGCGGGGTTTTACAAATATATTCAGGAAACAGTATGAAGTTATCAACATAAAGGACCTTATGCGGTTTGATTCCGGAGAAACAGTGGATACTGATACATTGCTTAAAAGTGGATTAATAAAGAAGGCCGGGGCCGTAAAACTTTTGGCAAATGGTGATATATCATACCCCATTAATATAATAGTTAACAATGCAAGTCGGGCTGCAAAAGAAAAGATAGAATCTGCAGGCGGAAAGGTCGAGTTAGCAAAGAGATGATTGGTGGTTTTCAAAATATAGTAAAAATTCCTGAGCTGAAAAAGAAGATAATTTTTTCACTTTTGATGCTTGCGGTCTACAGGGTTGGTTGTCATGTGCCGACACCAGGGATCGACTCATCGGCCCTTGCGGCTTTTTTTAGCGCAAGCCAGGGAACCCTGTTCGGTCTATTTGATATGTTTTCAGGTGGGGCATTAAGCAGGCTTTCTGTTATGGCATTGGGCATAATGCCCTACATAAGCGCTGCTATCATTCTTGAGCTTCTTACAGTGGTAGTTCCTTACTTGGAAAAGCTAAAGAAAGAGGGAGAAGCAGGTCGAAAAAAGATAACAAGATATACTCGATATGGGACAGTACTACTTAGCCTTATACAGGGTTTTGGTATAGCGGTTGGACTGGAGAGCATGACAAGCCCTGGCGGCGCCCTGATTGTCCCTTTAGGCGGCTGGGGATTTAGGCTTATGACCATGATAACGTTATCTGCAGGCACAACATTTTTGATGTGGCTTGGAGAACAAATAACAGAGCGTGGTATTGGAAATGGAATTTCATTAATAATTTTTTCCGGCATTGTAGCCAGATTACCCCAAGCTATCGGAAACACATTTCGTTTGATGAGTACTGGGGAAATGAGCCCTTTTTTTGGGATTCTATTAATTGTTTTTATGGTCGCAGTTGTGGGGTTTATTGTTTTCGTTGAAAGGGGGCAGAGACGAATACCCGTTCAGTATGCAAAGAGAATTATAGGCAGAAAGATGTATGGTGGACAAAGCACCCATTTACCACTGAAGGTAAATACAGCCGGGGTTATACCTCCAATATTTGCCTCCTCAATTATTATGTTTCCAGCTACAATAGCAAATTTCTTAAATGTAAAACAGATTGCATGGCTTCAATTTATTGTAGATTCATTGGCTCCGGGCCGCCTGTTATACTCTCTGGTCTATGTAGGTTTTATTATATTTTTCTGTTATTTTTATACGGCTATTCATTTCAATCCCGTTGAGGTTGCAGACAATATGAAAAAATACGGCGGATTTGTCCCTGGAATAAGGCCTGGAAAAAGTACCGCTGAATACATTGACCGGGTTCTCACAAGAATAACATTTAGCGGGGCTATATATGTCTCTGCTATATGTATCCTGCCTGGAATTCTAATACACAGGCTGAATGTTCCCTTTTATTTTGGGGGTACTGCACTCTTAATTGTGGTGGGTGTTGGGATGGATACCATTAACCAGATAGAAAGCCATTTATTAACAAGAAATTACGAAGGTTTCATGAAGAAAGGCTTGGGAAAGGTGAGATAGATTATGAAGGTAAGGGCTTCCGTAAAGAAGAGATGTAAGAATTGCAAGATTATTAAGAGAAGGGGCGTAGTCAGGGTAATATGTGATAACCCAAGACACAAACAAAGGCAAGGTTAAGTGAATTTAGGGGCTGACCTATAGAATTATCTGCATAAAGAAAACGGTTACGAACCTTGTATTTATACTTAGACATTTATTTTTTAATAAAATGATAGAATTCTTAAGGAGTATACATGACCAGGATTGCCGGCATTGATTTACCAAAAGGGAAGAGAATTGAAATTGCGCTGACCTATATTTACGGCATTGGAGGGAATATTTCTCGTAGTATCTTGGAGAAAGCAGGGATAGATTTGGATACAAAATCAGATCTATTGAACGAAGAAGATGTCTCAAAAATAAGAAAAGTTATTGATGAATCTTATATAGTAGAAGGTGATTTGAGACGAGAGATATCCATGAATATAAAGAGATTGATGGACATGGGTTCTTACAGGGGCTTGAGACACCGAAAAGGTCTTCCCTTGAGGGGGCAGAGAACTCATACAAATGCGAGAACAAGAAAGGGACCGAGACGGATGATAGGGGGTAGGCGGAAGTGATAAATCTATGGAGGCATAATGGCCAAGGGAACAGGTAAATCCGGCAAAGGAAAAAAAGAAAAGAGGGTGGTTATGAATGGAGTTGTGCATATTCAGTCTACCTTTAATAATACAATTATAACTATAACGGATATGAATGGAAATGTGATAGGCTCATCCAGCCCCGGTCAAGTAGGGTTTAAAGGTTCAAGAAAAAGCACACCATTTGCAGCGCAACTTGCTGCAAAGGATGCATTAAAGAAGGCAATGGCCATGGGATTGAAGACGGCCGAGGTGCGCGTTAAGGGCCCCGGGGTCGGACGTGAAGCAGCCTTGCGGGCCTTGCAGGTTGAGGGATTTAGTGTTACTCTCATAAGGGATGTTACTCCTATTCCACATAATGGGTGTAGGCCTCCTAAAAGAAGAAGGGTGTAATTGGAAGATTTAAAATTTAAGTATTTTTTTAATACTTCAAGGCCGGAAATTTATACAACATTCAGGAGGAAAAATATTGGCTCGATATGTTGATGCTGCATGCAGGCTATGCAGGCGGGAAAATCTCAAACTTTTCCTAAAAGGCGATAGATGTTATACTGATAAATGTGCCTTTGAAAGGCGCGCTTATGCACCTGGACAGCATGGGCAAAGGAGGGGAAGGAAGTTATCAGATTATGGCATACAATTACGGGAAAAACAAAAGGCGAAGAGGATTTACGGTGTATTAGAAAAACAGTTTAGAAGCTATTATTTTAAGGCAGATAGACAAAAAGGCATTACCGGAACAAACCTGTTGATCCTTTTAGAGAGAAGGCTGGACAATATAGTATATCGTATGGGTTTTTCCTCTTCAAGGAAACAGGCAAGGCAACTGGTTAGACATAATCATGTAACGGTTAATGGGAAAAAGGTCAATATAGCATCTTACCAGGTTAAGATAGGTGATTATGTGGAGGTTAAAGAGAGCAGTCGTAAGATACCAATAGTGACGGAATCAATGGAGACTTTTATAAGAAGGGAGAAATCACCGTGGCTGGAAGTTGATGGGGATAATTTTCGTGGTCTTTTAAAAGCACTTCCCAACCGAGAGGAATTAACCATGCCAATCAATGAACAATTCATCGTTGAATTGTACTCGAAATAAAGGGAATTGAAACAATTTATACATTTAATAGAGATTGGTTTAATCACATTACATCTTGATTATATATAGACTTGCTAATGTCTATTTATTATTCTTTATTTTGGCTACACTAATCATCCATCATCAATATATTTTATCTTGTATTGGTGTTTAAATTATAAGGAATTTTTTGTGGTGGTTCATACATGAAAAAGCAAATTCAAAAAAATTGGAAAGAGCTGATAAAACCTAAAGCTATAGAAGTGGATACAAAAACATTTTCCGACTTTTATGGAAAGTTTACCTGCCATCCACTGGAAAGGGGTTTTGGGTTAACACTTGGTAATGCACTAAGACGAATTCTTTTGTCATCCCTTCAGGGAGCATCTATAGTATCGGTGAAATTCAATGGTGTTCCTCACGAATTTTCCGCCATTTCCGGTGTGAAGGAAGATACAGCAGAAATTATTCTCAATCTAAAGGAGGTTAGTGTCAGCATTCCTGGAGAGGAAGAAGAGGTCACGGTTTATTTGGATATTTCAGGGGAAAAGACGGTAAGAGCGGGGGATATAATAACCGGAGATAAGATGGACGTTATGAATCCGGATAAATATATTGCCACCTTAAACAAAGATGCCGAGTTGCACGCTGAAATGATAGTGAGGAGCGGTAAAGGGTATGTTCCCGCTGAAAAAAGTCAAGAAATCGGACTTATACATATAGATGCGCTTTATTCACCTATAAGAAAGGTCAGCTACGTTGTAGGTAATGCAAGAGTAGGGCAAAGGACTGATTATGATAAGCTAACCTTAGAGATATGGACGGACGGAACGGTAGGTCCTGAGGATGCTTTGGCCTTTGCAGCTAAAATCCTGAAGGAACAGACCACACCTTTCATAAACTTTGAGGAAGAATTAGTTGAGGATGTAGAAGAGGAGGAGAAAGAAGAAGAGAAAAAGGTAAACGAAAACCTCTTTAAACCTGTAAGTGAGCTTGAACTTTCCGTACGCTCTTCAAATTGCCTTAAGAATGCAAATATAAAACACATCCATACATTAGTTCAAAAAACTGAAAGTGAGATGTTGAAGACCAAGAATTTTGGACGGAAATCTCTTAATGAAATAAAGGGAATACTGGAGGAAATGGATCTTCAGTTTGGTATGGAATTAGATAATGTCCCCTTTGACAAACATGACGAAGGAGGGGAAGAAAATAATGAGGATCAGGAGCAATGAGGCATAGAAAGGCAGGCAGAAAATTAGGTCGTAACACAAGCCACAGGAGGGCTCTTTTAAGAAATATGGTTACTTCCCTTTTTAGGTATGAAGAAATTTCAACAACGCTCGCAAAGGCAAAGGAACTACAGCCTATTGCTGATAAAATGATTACCCTGGCAAAAAGGGGAGACCTTCACGCAAGGCGTCAGGCGCTTTCCTACATAATGGATAAAAGTATTGCACACAAACTTTTTGATGAGCTAAAGGATCGCCTCTCGGAGCGGCAGGGTGGATATAGCAGAATTTTAAAGGCAGGCAATAGAAACGGCGAT